>CALGNG010000001.1 GCA_937958735.1 uncultured Aquimarina sp.
CTAGTTCTAAAAAACTGCACCACCAAGGAAACAATATCTAATTACGAAAAATTGTTTCAAAAAAGTTCTAAATGGATTAATTGCGAAGGGCAACTTGCTACGGTTTCCTATTTTACTTGGAATAATTGGCTGGAGCGTTTATATTTAGAAAGACTCTCCCATAAAGCATCCCGTGTACAACAATTGTATATAGAGTTAAATAGCCATTGGGAAGCTACTTGCTTTTGCCTTTTAGCACAGTATTTTGGAGGAAACACTAATGGAGAGGCTTTTTTACAAATTGCGAAAAGTATTCCCTTTTCTATACTTCAAAAAACCACTTCCATAAAACAATTGGAAGCCTTACTATTAGGCCAGGCTAACTTGTTAGAAGAAACACTTGAAGATACTTATTACCAAACACTACAACAAGAATATCGTTATCTAAAACACAAATACCAATTAACCAACATTATTGGATTACAGGTACAATTCTTTAGACTACGTCCTGCTAACTTTCCTAGTATTCGTCTAGCACAACTAGCCCAATTATATAGTACACATCATCAATTATTCGCTAAACTTCATTCCGAAACTAATCTTAAACAATTACATTCTTTATTTAATATTAATACCTCCCCATATTGGGAAACACATTATAATTTTCATAAAGAATCTAATAAGAGAACTAAAAGAGCCACTCCACAGTTTATAGATCTATTAATAATTAATGCTTTACTCCCTCTACAACTTAGTTATGCTAAAAGCCTCAACAAATCTGTAGAGGATAACTTACTAGACCTTATTTCTGCAATAACCATCGAAAAAAATAGTATTGTTAAGGGTTTTAAAAAAGAAAAAAAAGAGCTCTCCAATGCTTTACATTCCCAAGCCGTAATCCAATTAAAAAAAGAATACTGTGATCTTAATGGTTGCTTACAATGTGCTGTAGGTTTTGAATTACTTAAAAAAAGAGACCTAAAAATACTATAATATTGATTTGTAGCTCTTACAATCCTCCTATATTAAGGGATTCGAAAAAATAGCATGCTAACAAAACTAGTAAAGCAATTAATTTTGGCTAAAAACTAAAAAGCCTATTTTTGTTTAATACCCTAAATAAGTATGTACACTATTAGACACTTTTTCGAACGCCATGGCTTTTATGTTTGTGCAAGATTAGCAGACAGGCTAGGAATGCGTACTAAAAACGTACGAATTTTCTTTGTATACGCCACATTTGCTACCGCTGGAATTGGTTTTTTCCTATACTTAACACTGGCTTTTTGGTTGCGTCTTAAAGATTTAATCTACACTAAACGCACCTCGGTTTTCGATATTTAACTATGGGTAAACTACTCAAAAATAAATTTTACTTAGCCGTTTCCTTATTAATTACATTATTATGTATAGGTATAGTAGGCTATCGTATTATTGCTGGTTATACTTGGGTAAATGCCATTTATATGACCGTAATAACGGTAACAACTGTTGGCTATGGGGAGATTGAGGTTTTAGATAATGCTGGTAAAATTTTTACAGTAGCACTTATTTTAACCAGTGTAGCTATTATTGCCTTTTCTCTTTCTGTAATAACAGAGTATATTGTTAAACACAGTAATCCCGATTTAATTAAGCGTAGAAAAATTAAAAAAATGATATCGAAATTAGACAACCACATTATAATATGCGGTTACGGTCGTAATGGAAAGCAAGTAGCACAAAAGCTGTTAGCTCACAAACGTCCATTTGTTATTATAGAAGAAGAAAAAGAAATTGTGGACAAATTCCAAACCGAAAACATACCAATGTTTTGGGGAAATGCTATTGATGATGAAATATTAAAAAAAGCAGGAATTTACAAGGCTAGTACTATAATTTGTACCCTCCCAGAGGATGCCGATAACTTATTTATTGTTCTTTCTGCAAGACAAATGAATAAGGATTTAAAAATTATAAGTCGCGCTTCCAAAACATCTTCTTATCACAAATTAAAATTAGCTGGAGCCGATAATATTATTATGCCAGATAGGATTGGTGGCGACCACATGGCATCTTTAGTAGTTGTACCAGATTTAATAGAGTTTTTAGATAACCTATCTCTTGTTGGAGATGGTTCTGTAAATATCGAAGAAATCCCTACCGATAAACTTACTCAAGGTAAAGAAAACCAATCTATAATAGATTTAGATGTTAGATCCAGAACTGGATGTACTATTATTGGCTATAAAAACCCTGAAGGCAAATACACCGTAAACCCCAATGCCAACCAACTTTTAGTAAAAGATTCTAAGGTTATTGTATTGGGCGATGCTAAACAAATACAAACTTTAAATAAACTTTACGATATTTCTACCACATTTAAATAACTATCATGACCAAAAAACTATACACATTACTGTTTTTACTTTTTCAATCTTCCTTATTATTAGCCAATACTGGTAATGGTTTTGACGCTAAAGTAGATCGCTTTTTTAAAAAATACACAGAAGACTTTGTCGGATTAATTTTCTACTCCTTCCCTATTGGAGGTAGTAAAGTTCCCTTAATTGTTGTAATTCTAGTCCTAGGGGCTTTATTCTTTACTATTTACAACAAGTTTGCTAATGTGCGCTTATTAGGTGTTGCCATTAATGCTGTAAGAGGTAAATACGACCATATAGATTCGCACAGAACCATAGAAACTCTAGAAGGGGACACAACTACTAACCAAGATAATATTTTAGAATCCCCTAAAAACGAAGTTATTGGAGAAGTTACA
>CALGNG010000002.1 GCA_937958735.1 uncultured Aquimarina sp.
TAATTGAAAAAAGACAAATTGAAAGATTTATTTCTCAGATAGGAAGTAACTATATGTTTACAAAGTTAGAAAGTACAGAAACTCCAAATTTCATAGCACATACACCTAATGAGAAAATAGCCATAGAGCATACTAGATTTATAGACCCAACAAATAAACAGATAGAAAAATTTAGAAAAGAAGTAATTGATGAAGCTCAAAAACGATTTGAAAATGAAATAGGAGTTAATCTAGATGTAACATTTCATTATTCAAGTACAACTATGGATAAAAACCAACCTAAGTCATATTATATAAACCTTTTGTATAATTTGGTTAATGAAATATATCAGGTAAACAAAAATAGAGAATTTAGAGTTTCTACTCATAGATTAAAAATAGAAAATAAATATATTAATAACTCATGTTACGCAAACAAATGACCAAAAAAGGATTTTATGCAGCTTTAGGTGTTGATAAGTTTTTAAGTTCATTAAACAAAGAAGCCTTTTCAATATTGAAAAGGCTTCTTTGTTTATTATATTGTAAAAAGTAGTTTAACTACTAACTCCCTTGCTGTAAAAAATATAATGGAATGTTTGGATAATTAGGGTTTTCACCTTCCCATAAATCAAACCCTTCAAAGAATTTATGGTCTTCATCTTTTAATTGCTCACTAACCTCATTGTGTACTTTATATAATAATTCTCCTCTTGTAAAAGAGGTTTTATTGTCTGCTTTTATTAAAAAACTAGGCTCTACTTCATCTTCTTCTATGTCATCCCAATGTGAGTATTGAATTATAATTTCTGAAAATTCTAAAAAAGGCTCATCTAAAGGAATCTTGAAATAATCTCCTGTAATATCTTCATTATATTTGATTAAGGCTTTTTTAAACTCTTCTAAAGAAATGAACTTATCCTTTTCAAAGTTCCATAAAACATCTTTTATCATTGTTTTGAAAGGTTCCATAATTATGGTTTTAGTTATTTTTTAATAAAAACGAGCTAAATCAAAGCCATGTTTTAATGCTAGTTCATAATAGCTCATATTTGGGTCTTCTCCAATATCTTTGTAAATTTCTTCACGTATCTCAGGAAAAGTTCTTAAATCTGAATCTCTAAAATAATTATCTATAATATCTTCTTGATCTTCTATTAAATCTCTTCTTCCGGCATAATCTAATGTAGCCAATTGTAAATAATACATATTACCTAGCGTTGGGAATATCTTTGTTTTATCTACATATTTTGTATCAAAACTTGTTAAAACACCTAATTCACCAACTGTTAATAATTTACCTAAAGGTTGAACACTATTAAATGTTTCAGGAAATGATACTTTCTTAGGGTTTACAGGAATATTTTTAATGATTGTAATATTCTCATTCAATAGTGTTTTTTTTGGTATAAAAGTACTATCTACTATAACTTTAAATTCAGAAATTTCTGGTATTTTAGATATAGATTTATAGGTTTCAATTAAAACACTTTTACCATGCCAACCTAGGTAGTTATGGTTTTCTATTTTTTCTTTGTATTGCTCTTTTACATCAAATAAAATTCTACCAAAATAATAGTAGTCTGTATTTTCTATTTTTATTGCAAAAACATCTCCAACGTTTATTTTTCTTAATTTCCCCATTTATTTTATAATAATATTATGGACAAGGATTGTGTCCGTATTTATATGCTTCCAAAAATCTAATAATCCATCAGGGAGTTTATTTTTATAACTATAAATCAACTTTAGTTCGATCTCTTGTTCAATTGCATAGCTTTTATATTTCGTAAAAAAAAATAAACATTTCATTTTAATTATCGAATTAAAAAACTAATACATTTCTTATATTACCTAGAAAAATTCTCTCATTTAAAAAAATAATTTTACCACTTTCTACTTTATAAAGTAAAGCATACGAATATCCATTATCTTCATCCATATTATAAACTTGTGAAATAATGGCATCAAATAATCCGTCTTTTAATTCTACTTTTTCTTTGTAAATTAAAACTACCGTTTCTGTTTCATCTTCAATTTCTTCAATTTCTTCAATTGCTAGTTCGATAGCTTCTTCTATAGAGTCTGTAATTATTTTTTTGATTTTATAATTTTCGTTCCCGAAAACAAAATAGGGATAAAATTCTATTTCATTTTTCAAATTATTAACAGCAATTTCTTCAGCTTTCTCAATAACCTCTTTTATTTCATTATTTAATTCTAAAAATTCCATATTTGTTTTATTAATTATTTTAATCGAAAGTGTATTACTTAAATCATCTTCCATTTAACAGGAGGTGGGCCCTTTAAGGCTTTTTCCAATGGTTTTGAAGGACCTTTACCTTTAAACACCCATTCTACATCCCATTTATCTTCTACTAGTGTTTTGTCAAAATTTAATTCTTTCTTTATTTCTTTACTGTAAGATACATTACTGTTAGAATAATCTTTAACTTCTACAGCTTTTTTCTTTTTAACGTCTGCAATATCGAGCTTTCTAACTATTTTTCCATCCTTATTTCTCATTGGGACTTCTCTTTTTCCCCATCCGATTTTTTTATGATAAGCATCAGCAGATGCATTTCCTTTGAGAGGATTTTTCATATTAGCATTATACCTGTTACTCCATTCATCATAAGTCATTTTACTATCAGGTTTTTTATTTTGATAGTCTTTCCATCGTTGTGCTTTATGTTCAGGAGTATTTGCTTTTAATTTTGTTTTTTTCTTTTTCTTAGATATCACAGGAGGAACTTCATCAAGATACTTCACATCTTCCAACACCTTTGGTTCTATTCTAGGTAATTCTATTTTATTACCATCGTTTAATTTATCTAAAGCCTTAGCTCCATCTGCTAAATCTTCCGTTTTGTCTAATACCTTAACAGCATCTGTGGTATTATCTACAGCGTTAACAACTTTTACAACGTCTAAAGTTTTATCTGCTACTTTTACTGCGGTTAATGCTGCTGCACCACCTACTGTGGCTACGTCTAAAACGATTTCAAAGCCTACTTGTCCTATAAATTCAGTCACTTCTTCAACTTTCATTTTAGAAGCTTTCTCAATCATTTTATCTAGCATTTCAGCATTTTCTTGTTGAGCTAGTATATAATCTTGTGGGTTAATAGCCTTATTTATATCAGAATTACGATATAGCCACGTTCCTGCTTTTTTAGCGACATTACCTAATGCTTTAAAAGTTTCTACATCTTTTTGTATCTGCTCTGCGTAACCTTTAGGATTTAGCATTTGATAGGTGTGTGTGTGTTTTCCTGCCCAAACTACTAAATCTACTATTCCTGTTACTGTGCCTTTTAATGCTTTCCAAACGCCTATAGCTAAGCCTTTTTCTGCACGTAAAACCCAATCACTTATATCTACTACTGTATCGGCATATCTTCTCCAAAAACTTTTTTTAGGTTTTGGCATGGCTGCCATTGCAGCAGCCATGGTAAAAAATATTTTTACTTTACCGCCTAAAGCGCAAGGAAGTTCACTGTTTTCTAATAGCAATTTATTACCACCAAGGGTAATAGCATCGGTAACATTAGTCCACCCTGTTACAGGTGCTGTACAAGGGTTGCCATTAGCACAGGAACAGGCTCCAAAAGGATCAAAATTAACCACTAGTTTTGTATCTATTTGGGTACACATATTTTCTCCAAATATGGTTGTTTTTTTACTTGATAAACTACGGAGTTCAGATGGTTTAGTGCCCTTGTCACATACTAGATAAACACCTTCGGGAACATATTTTTTTCCACTCATAGTTCTTCTTTTATTGGTGTTATATGTACTTTTTGTTCGTAAGTAAACAAGCCTTTTATTTGTACAACTAAAATTTGTGCTACATCTTGTATTCCATAAAAATTATTCATGTCATAGGCTTCTACATAACTTGCAGTTACAGGTACTGCCAATTGGAGGTTATCAGCTAACTTCCTGAACTGTTTACGTACATTATAGTGGTCAAAAACTTCGGTATCAATTTCTCCCTTTCTTAGTAATTGTGTTTTTCCTTCTAAACCTTTTTCTTTTTTTATTGTATTTTCTAATTTTATAGGTAAATCTACTGTTCCAAAAAAGTTTTGAAATGTTTTATAATTGCTTTCCTTTTTGGATATTTCATCAAATTCGCCATAAATAGGAGGAAAAAATAAAGTGCCTATTTCAGATTCTATAAAAGTTTCTGTAAGTACTTTGTTGTCATTTATTAATGCTGTAGTTTCTGTAATTAACTCATCTATATTCTCGTAATTCTTATGTGTTTTTTTAAACTGTTTTTTGCTTTTTACCCAAGTATCATTTATTTCCTCTAAGTTTAAAATACTAACTGGTAATCCGTTAGTATTGGTTTGTATTGTTAGGTTTGCTTGTAAAAAAGATAAATCGTTTTCAATTCCCCTTAATCTTTCTGTATTACTTTGTTTTCTTTCTTTTATTTCTACTCTATATACATTTCCTATTTTGTTGGCGTATACATATTTTTTTTCTACTCTAGCCTGTACTATATTTTCATTAGCTACAGCTCCTAGGGTACTACGTTGCCTTATTTGTATTGTATAAACTTGTAGCTTATTAGTTGTAGGAAATGCTATTATTTCTTGTGTTTGCTGCATTATTTATCCCTTATTAATTTCTACCTTACCTCCTGTTATTTTTGCTTTAGCACCTCCTTGTACTAATGCCTCTTTACCTGCTTGCACTTTAATATTTTCGGCATTAACATTTGCATCTGTTGCGGCATTTAGGTTTACACTCGCATTTTCACTTTCTATGGTAATATGCTCGCCTGCACTTACTCCAATACCTTGATCCATAACATGAATTCCTAAATCGCGTTGTGCAAAAATGCTCATGGTACCATCTCCACCTTCATCATTAGGTAAAGCATGTATATTAATACTATTAGAGCCTTTTATTTCAATATCTTTTGATGCTAAAGTAAGTTTATTGGGAGCTTGTATTACAATTTCGCCATTCCCTTGCATTAGTATTACATTGCCACTAGGGTCGGCTATGGTAATACTGCCATTTTCGTCGTTTAAAAGTACTTTGTTACCACTACGAGTTTGGAAACCTTTAAAGTTATTTTGTTCACTTTGCCAAGCGGTGTGTTTGTTTACTCCTGTATATAAAGCAGATTGCATAAATGGACGTTCTACCTCTCCATTTTCGAAACCTATTAAAACCTCGTCGTTTACCTCTGGCAATACATGAAAACCTCGGTCTCCACCAGCATAAGGAGTAGCTACACGTATCCATGGTGTGGTTTGGTTAATGGATACTTGCCATGGAAATTGCACTTTTATACGGCTTAGACCGTCGGGATCGTTAATTTTTTTTACTTTGGCTATTTGTGGATCTGCTTTATTTATAATAGAGATATCTGTTAAGGGGTATACGTCTATTTCTAGGGGTATTGCCTTAAAATAATTTATATACTTACCATTAATACCATAAGAATGGGTTATAGAGGTTACCCTATAGCTTCCTAAACTGTCTTCGTTACTTTTTATATTTATAATTTTTCCTAGGCTTACGCCTGTATTAACACTTTCTCCATGTAGTGTTACTTGTTTTTGCTCGGCTAATTTTTTTTGTAAGCCTACGGCAGTATCTAAACGTTGTTGTAAACGGGGATCTTCGAAAGTAGAAAATAGATGCTGGTTGGTTTCTGGAAAGGCTAGCTTACTTACTTTGGTGGCCATTGCTGTATAACCTGTAGCATTAGAATTCATAGCAGAGGCTTCTGCTTGGGTGTCCGATTCCGAAAAATAGTTATTACTAAAATACTTAAAGTTAAGCGATTGGGTTTTTAGACCTAAACTAAAATCTTTTAAATCCACACCATAGGTTAGGGTTACTTCTTCTCCTAAATTTGGTTTTCCAAAATATAAGGTATTGGTGTTGTAGAAGAGGTATTCGCCATTACTGGCTGCTAAATACTGTAGGTACTCGAAACTACTCTGCTTGTTTTGTACTGCATAGTGTACCAAAGGGTCGTTTTCTGGTGCAGCAACTACTTTTAGAGCATAATTAGAATATTGGAATTTAATATCTTCCACTATTTCCGAAAGGCTTTTTTCTAAAAAACTATTCATATTAGGACCGTCGTCTAAAAAAATACTATTACTATGCCCTACTACATCTATAATATCTCCTATACCTCCATGATCTTTTCCTTTTCTTCCTCTTACTTGGGTTATGGTTCCTTGAAATTCGAAATCTTTATACCCTAAATAGCTTAAACCACTTATAATAACTGTAAAAGTTTTACCAAGGTAGTTACGACTTCTTTCTAGAACAGAAGTGTTATTTAGGCTATCCTCTATGGATTGTCCCCTTACCGATACGTTAAATAGGCTATGCTTACCTATCTTTTCTTCCAACGAAAAGTTTATTATACTGGTAAAAAGAGTGCCGTCTAGAAATATTTGTATTGGAGTATCGAATGCCATAGGAAATTATTAAAATATGGGATAAAAAAATAAGGGTACTGCTCTATTGGCTTAACTAATAAGCGGCCAATTGTTTTTATGTACTGCATCTCGAATAACCAATTCTTTTGCAGAAATTATTATCTCCGACATTAGGGGATTATTATCTATGGCATCAAAAATTTCTTCGAATTTTAAACAATAGGCTTGTTTAAATTCTACTTTTCTAAATACAGAAATCGCGTCTCTATTGTACAAAACTAATTCTCCATCTTTTAAGCCCTTATTGGACATAGCCCAAGAAATAACTTCGGTATTTTTTACAGACTCTACTGTTACAAATAATTTTCCTGCTTTGGATCTTTCTGCTGGCAAACCTGTTTCGTCGTCGGATTGATCTATACTATATCGAGATTTTAAAACCGTAAATTCTTCACGACCTATTATTAACTTGGCTAAAAAAGACATATTAAAATTTATTAAGCAATTATTATTTCTTTGTTTTCTAAAACAGTAAAAACATAACACTGTAAAAACCAAACTATTGGTATATAGAAATTTGCTATTAAAAATAATTATAAATTATAAAATATGCATTAGGCACTGTTATCTTAATAGTAAAAACGACTACATATTGTTATTTTTCCTACAAATAAAATGTTATTTTGGTTATAAAATATAGATAATCAATTAAATAGGTATTTTATCTTAAAAAAAGCACTGTTTACTTACCTGTTAAATAAAGGTTAATTTTTAAAATTGATGAAATTATAATTGGCTAATAGATAAGTACCTATCTATATTATACAAGTTTATTTATTTTTCTATAATTACTATAAGAGTAGTAAATCGTATTCTAACCAAACAAAAGAGACTGTTTAGAAATTAAATTTCTAAACAGTCTCTTTTGTTATAATATATTCTAGTTACTTAATAACTAAATGTGCATGTATCGAGTGTGGTTTATAAAAACTATTTTATAAATTCGATTTCTGTTGTGTTTTCGGCTCTTACGCTATCAAAAAAGCCTTGTTTGCTCATCCATTCGTCGCTATATACCTTACTTAGATAACGGGAACCGTGATCTGGTAAAATAATAATTACATTACTGTTTTTATCAAAAACGCCTTCGGCGGCAAATTGTTTTAAACCTTGTATGGCTGCTCCACTGGTATATCCTAAAAACATACCTTCTTTTAAAACTAGTTCTCTAGCAGTATGGGCACTGTCCTCGTCGGTTACTTTAATAAACCGGTCTATTACTTCGAAGTCTGTAGCGGTAGGGATTAAATTTTTACCTAAACCTTCTATACGGTAAGGGTAGATTTCTTTTTCGTCGAATTCTCTAGTTTCGTGATACTTTTTAAGTACCGATCCAAAAGCATCTACACCCAAAACTTTAACATTAGGGTTTTGCTCTTTTAAAAATCTAGCTGTTCCAGATATGGTTCCACCTGTTCCACTACAAGCTATTAAATGGGTAATTTTACCGTTGGTCTGCTCCCATATTTCTGGGCCTGTAGAACGGTAATGAGCGTCCATATTTAACTCGTTAAAATATTGATTGATATATACCGAACCTTTTGTTTCTTCGTGTAATCTTCTTGCTACTTGGTAATAAGAGCGGGGATCGTCTGCACTAACATTTGCTGGGCAGACATATACTTTTGCTCCCATATTTTTTAACGTATCTATCTTGTCTTTAGAAGATTTAGATGATACTGCCAAAATACAGTCGTAACCTTTAATAATACTAACCATAGCTAGGCTAAAGCCCGTATTTCCACTAGTTGTCTCGATTATTGTGCTACCAGGTTTTAAAACTCCTCTACGCTCTGCTTCCTCTATTATATAAAGTGCAATTCTATCTTTTGTAGAATGCCCTGGATTAAAAGATTCAACCTTAGCATAAAAATTACCTTCTATACCTTCTGTGATTTTATTTAACTTTACAAGAGGTGTATTCCCTATAAGTTCTAGTACACTATTGTAAGCTTTTATATCTTCTGCCATAAGAATCTGTGTTCCCTAAAATTAGTTAATATTTCTTGAATTATGTACTAATATAGGTTGTACAAAAATACATTTTTTTTAGTTATTAACTATCTATTCCCTCTAAATCAAAAATAAAAGCGTATTCTTCTGCTACTTCTTTTAGAGAGTCAAATCTCCCAGAAGCCACGCCATGACCCGTTTCCATGTTTGTCTTTAAAAGTAATTTATTAGTATCTATTTTGTTTTTTCGCAGTTTAGCTACCCATTTTGCAGGTTCCCAGTATTGTACTTGGGAGTCGTGTAACCCTGTAGTTATTAATACGTTTGGATAAGCTATTTGTTGCACATTATCGTAAGGCGAATAACTTTTTATATATTCGTAATATTCTAAATTATTAGGATTACCCCACTCGTCATACTCTCCCGTGGTTAATGGTATAGAATCGTCTAACATGGTGGTTACTACGTCTACAAAAGGTACTGCTGCCAAAATCCCATTATACAATTTTGGTGCCATATTCATAATTGCTCCCATTAAAAGTCCTCCAGCAGATCCTCCCATAGCATATAAATGGGCTGGACTTGTATATTTTTCTTCTATTAAGAATTTAGAACAGTCTATAAAATCTGTAAAGGTGTTTTTCTTGTTAAGTAATTTACCATCGTCGTACCAAGGTCTTCCTAAGTATTCTCCTCCTCTAATGTGTGCAATGGCATAAATAAACCCTCTATCTAATAGGGTTAAACGTGTGGTAGAAAAATAAGGATCTATGGTATGCCCATACGAACCATAAGAGTATTGCAGTAAGGGTTGACTACCGTCTCTTTTAATCCCTTTTTTGTAAACTAAGGAGATCGGAATTTTAGTACCATCTACCGCTGTAGCCCAAACTCGTTCCGATTCGTAATTATTTTTATCGAATACTCCACCTAAAACTTCTTGTTCTTTAAGAACATTAAATTCTTTTGTTCTCATATTAAATTCTATAATCGACGTAGGAGTTGTTAAAGAATTGTATCCGTAACGAAACCATTCCGAATCAAATTCGGCATTAATGCTAGAGTAAGCCGTATAGGTTTCATTATTAAAAGGTAAATAGTAGTCTACCTTTTTATCCCAGCTCATAATCCTAATTTGATTTAACCCATTGGTACGCTCGCTAACTATTAAATAGTTTTTAAAAATATCAATGTCCTCTATTAAGGTGTCTTCTCTATGTTCTATTAATGTTTTCCAGTTTTCTTTTTGGGTAGCAGATTCTGGTGTTTGCATTAACTTAAAATTCGTAGCCTTATCTATATTGGTTAAAATATAAAAATTACCATCGTAATGGGCTATTCCGTATTCTAGACCTCGAACGCGCTCTTGGAACACTTTAAACTTAGCATTTGGGGTGTCCGCATCTATAAATCGATATTCCGATGTAAGTGTTGCGCTAGATCCTATGCATATAAATTTTTCTGATTTTGTTTTGTAAACAAATACATCAAAGGTATCATCTTCCTCTTCGTACACCGATACATCTTTACTTGTTGGTGTACCTACAATGTGTTTATTTATTTTATAAGATCTTAATGTTTCGGGATCTTTAACGGTATAGAAAAGCGTCTTGTTATCGTTAGCCCAAGTACTGCTGCCCGTTGTATCTTCGATTACTTCTTCAAAAAACTCGCCAGTTACAAGGTTTTTTATTTTTATCTTATATTCCCTTCTACTTACACAATCTTCTCCATAGGACATGTATTTATTGTCTAGACTAATACTTAATCCTCTAACTTTATAATAGTCGTGGTTTTTGGCTTCTATATTACAGTCTATAAGAATTTCTTCTTGGGCTTCTAAACTTTCTTTTTTACGGGTATAAATTGGGTATTCTTTCCCTATTTCGAAACGTGTAATATACCAGTATCCATTGTGTTTATAGGGTACAGACGAATTATCTTCTTTAATACGCGATTTCATTTCTTTAAACAAATCTTCTTGAAATGGAGCTGTATGCTTCATATTCTGTTCAAAAAACGCATTTTCTGCTTCTAAATAAGCAATTACCTCTGGATTTTCTCTATCGTTTAACCAAAAATAAGGGTCTACTCTAGTGTTGTTATGTATGGTTAATTTTTTTGGTATTTCTTTGGCTATTGGGGCTATTATATTTTCTTTCAATGTAATTCTGGGTTTTTAATTTATAATGTTTCTGCTTCATTTTTTTGGCCAGTAGCCATTAAAAATGCTTTTAAAAAATTATCAATGTTACCATTCATAACTGCTTCTACATTTCCGGTTTCTTCTGCTGTACGCACATCTTTTACTAATTTATAAGGGTGCATAACATAATTTCTTATTTGAGATCCCCATTCTATTTTCATTTTAGAGGCTTCAATTTCATTTCTCATGGCTTGCTTCTTCTTTAACTCAATTTCGTAAAGTTGAGATTTAAGTAATTGCATTGCCTTGGTTTTATTATCCAACTGGGAGCGTGTTTCGGAATTCTCTATAATTATACAAGAAGGTTTATGTCGTAATCGTACGGCTGTTTCTACTTTATTTACATTTTGTCCACCTGCACCAGAAGATCTCATGGTTTCCCATGTTATTTCGGAAGGGTTAACATCTATTTGTATAGAGTCGTCTGCTAAGGGGTATACGTATACCGAAGCAAAGGAAGTGTGTCGTTTTGCATTACTGTCAAACGGCGAAATACGTACTAATCGATGCACTCCATTTTCTCCTTTTAAGTATCCAAAGGCAAAATCTCCTTCAAATTCCAGGGTTACGGTTTTTATTCCCGCCACATCGCCTTCTTGAATATCGAGTTCT
>CALGNG010000003.1 GCA_937958735.1 uncultured Aquimarina sp.
GTGGTGATATGCCTAAAGATTCGGCACCTTATTTAGCAAATAAAGTTTACGACCATTACAAATACCTTAATATAGACGAAATTAAAATGAATGATATTCCTGAGTTTTTAGGTAAAATTCAAAGTGATTTATTTGCAATTAATAAGAAATTAGAAAAAGATTACTTTAGTTAAATTATAAAAATTGTATTTAATGAAAGATAAGAATAGAATACAAAAACCAGCGGAAGTTCAGCCAGATAAAAATAGACCTGGTACTGCAGAAAAAGAGAAGCAGCATTCTCAGCAAAGTCAATCACAACAATAGTTTTATTAGCAATTTATTCTTAAATTCTAGCAATATCTACAGATACTTTTAATTTGCTTTTTCCATATCCATATAGCACTCCCTTAATAGGTGGTACATCAAAATAGTCTCTACCCCAAGAGGTAGTTATGTGTTGGTTTTTTGGGATTTGATTATTGGTAGGATCAAAATCTACCCAACCTATTGTAGGGATAAAAACAGAAAACCATGCGTGAGAAGCATCTACACCAATTAATTTAGTTTTCCCTGGAGGGGGTAAGGTTTCAATATAGCCACTTATATATCTGGCAGGTAATCCCATTTCGCGTAAGCAAGCAATTCCAATATGTGCAAAATCTTGGCAAACACCTTTCTTCTCTTTCATTAAGTCATTAAGTGGAGTCGAAATGGTACTAAAATTAGGATCAAATTTAAAATCTATATAAATGCGTTGCATTAACTCTTTAGCCGATTCGTAAACAGGTCTATTTGCTTTAAAAGAATGTTGGGCATATTCTTTAATAAGAGAATTCCCTTTTTTTAAAAAGTTAGAATTTAATGTAAAAGCTAAGGCATCTGTGTATAAAGGGGCATTAGAATCTAATTCTATTAGCGCGTTTTCTAATGTAATTTTGTTAGTATAATCTAATTCATTAAAAAATATATTACGGTCTATAATTGCCGTAGATTTAACCTGTAACGAAGAATGTGGTTTTAAAATAGAAAAATAATTTAAGTAGTTTCCATTAAAATCAACACGGTCAAAAGTATTGGTAGGACTAGGTGTAATTTCCAATTTAAAATCTTCCAGAGTCTGACCTACAAAAGATCTAGGTTTTATGTTGGCTATGTTATGACAAAAACTAATATCTGTATTATAGTCATAATCGGTAATGTGTGTAATTTTAAAGCGCATTATAGATCCGTTAAATTTTGTGAAAGAACTTGGCTTTGTGGTTTTAGATGGTTAAAATATACCTGTACTAGTACCGATGCTGTGTTTTCTAAAGTAGCAGAAAGGTCTTCTAGTAAATTTAGAAAATAGGTGCGGTCTCCTGTTTCTTTAAAGGAGTTTAATAATTGCGTATTGTTTGCATGATTAAGAATGGTTTGCTTAGAAATACTAATGGCATTAGTTAACTCAAAATTATTAATCATATTCTCGTGTATCGGTAAGCGATTTAAATCGGTTTCTAATTTAGAAAACAGATAACATAAAGAACGTGCATACTCTTGATTAAATAATATGAGTTGCAATAAATTATTAGGGGTAATAACCGATCTGTAGGTATAGCGATAAATATGAGAGCTTTCTTGACTTTCTAAGAGATTCCCTAATAGTTCATATTCGGTATCTTCGTCTGTATCCCCTTTAAGGAATATTTTAAATTTAGTAATAATAAGTTCGGAAATTTCTAATCGAAGTCCTATATAGTAAAATAATAATCCTTGTTCTATAAGCACACTACCTTCAATTAATCCCATAAAAGCTATTACACTAGTAATAAGCTTATCCATATCTTTAGTGCTTTGCTTTACGCATTGTTGGTTGGCTCCAATTAACGCTAGGTCATCTATAGTTTTGTTAATGCTTTCAAAAACCTTCCACATGTCAGAAGACCATAAATTACGAATACTTAAATAGGCGTTTTTAAAGTAATAAAGGTTACTTAATAAGCTGTTAGGCTTTTCATTATCAAAAATAGTAGCTACTAACTTGCATTTATACGTATCATAACTAGTAGTTTCTTCAGTAATAAAATAGCCTTTGTAGTTTCCTGTAAGTTCTACTAAGGTGTCAAGTAGTTTATCAAACTTAGGATTTTTCTTAAACTCTTCTATACTAGAGGCACTGTTTATTTCTTTTAGTAGCACTCTTACAAAACGCGCGGTAACCAATATGCGTCCCACGTACCTACCTGCCCAATATACATTTTCTGCTGTAGAGCTGGGGAGATTTTTAATATTGCTAGAAGAAAAAATTATATCCTTTTTTAAAGAGTGTTTTAAGCTTTTCTTTATTGGTTGCGTAAAATTGTCTACAACACAAAAGTCTTTACTAATCCCTTCTTTTTTTATAATTACTTTAGAATTGATTTTGTTGCTTGAAGAAACCCGTACTAAGCCTCCTGGCATTACAGAAAAGGAATTCTCTTTAGCTACAGCAAATGCTCTACTGGACATGTAGCGAGGTTCTATAATATTTTTAATAAAGTTAGGAACCGTTCTAAAGTGGATCCATTGTTGTCCCACATACATTTTAGGTTCTAATTTTATTTTAGCTTTTAATTTTTCTATTTCTGTAGCAGAAAGGTAAGCGCCAAAGTGAATATGACTTCTTTTGGTATGATCTATTCTTTTTACTACTAACGAGGTAATATTTTTCAATACGTAATCTTGATCGGTAGTATTGCCACACCACCAAGTATTTAGTTGAGGTATTAATAGCGGTTCGTTAAGTAAAAACTGAGAAATAGCCGGTAAGAAGTGATAAATTCCAGAATTTTCTAAAACGCCACTTCCAATAGGGTTTATAATAACTACATTTTTTTTCCTAACAGCTTCTAATATACCTACAACACCTAATAGGGAATTTCCGTTAAGTTCTAGTGGATCCATAAAATCGTCACTAACTCTTCGGTAAATTACATCTACTCTTTCTAGGCCTTTTAAGGTTTTTAGCCATACAAAGCCATCCCTAACGGCTAAATCTTTTCCTTGTACTAAGTTGTATCCATAATAGGAAGCGATAAAGGCATGTTCAAAATAAGTTTCGCTTCTAGCACCTGGGGATAATACTACTATATTGGTAGCTTCGTTAAAGTTTGTTTTGGCATTAATAAAAAGCTGATTAACATCTTCGAAAAAAGGATGCAATTGCTTTACATTATTTTCGCTATACACATCGGATAACAAACTAGAAGCAATAGTTCTATTTTCCAAAGCGTAACCCATCCCTGTAGGGGTTTGCGTTCTGTCGTTTACAATTTGTAAATTTCCATTATAATCTCTAATAAAATCCGAAGCGTATAAAGAAATCTGAGTTTTAGAATTGTCTACTAAACCATCGCAAGATCTTAAAAAACCTCTATGGCCGTATATAATTTCCATGGGAATAATACCGTTCTTAATTAACAGCCTTTCTCCATAGATATCTTTATAGATTAAGTCCATTAATTTAGCACGCTGTTGTAATCCCTTCTCAAAAAAAGCCCATTCGTTTTGATGAATAGTATAAGGGATTGCATTTAGCTGCCAAGGCCTATTTAATCCCGAAGGATCGTCGAACATATTAAAGGTTACGCCATTTTCTTGTATTTGCGAATTTATTTCGGATTGCGCAAACTTTAGTTTTTCAAAACCGAGATTGTCAAAACTGTTCATTAGTTTAGACCATTCTGGTTTAATATTTTTTTGCGAGTCAAGAATTTCGTCGTGACCCGCATTTTTTTTATAATTTTCCCAAAGGGCAGTTTTTGTTGTATACATAACCTGTTAAAAAACAACTCTATTTTTTTCTTAAATCTAATGTGTTCGGAAACTCAGGATTAACTGGAATTTCTTTCAAATTAAAAGAGGTATTAGATTGTGAAGAAGTATCTCCATCCACAACATAGCGTTCTACTTTAGAGACAGATTGATCGGCGTTCTTTTCTGAAACATCTCCTTGTGTATGGTTAAAATCCCAAAAACGATTAATACGTCTAGATTCCGCTTCGTAACTATTTACAGGTTGGGTTTCGTAGGCTAATCCACCTGGGTGTTCTACAAAATAGGTGAATCCACCTATAGATTTGTCGTTCCAAGTATCTACTACATCAAAAACCAATGGTACATCTACATCTATTGTAGGGTGTAACGCAGAGTGGGGTTTCCATGCTTTATAACGCACACTGGCAACATATTCGCCCAACACACCTGTGTTTTTCAACGGAATTTTAATTTCGTTGCAAGTTACAATATATCGTTCAGGTACAAAATTACTTACTTTTAATTGTACTCTTTCTAAAGAAGAATCTACATATCTAGAAGTACCACCGCTAGCCATTTCTTCTCCAAGGACATTCCAAGGTTCTATAGCCATTCGGAGGTCAAATTCCATTCCTTTAATTTGTTTTAGTCCATATAAAGGAAAACGGAATTCGAAAAATGGATTAAACCATTCGGTTTTAAATTCGTAACCAGCGTCATTAAGTTGCGCTACAATATCGTTAATATCTTCGCGAACGTAATGCTCCATTAAAAATTTGTCGTGTAATTGGGTACCCCATCGGATTAGTTTTGCTTCGTAAGGTTTTTTCCAAAACCAAGCTACTAATGTGCGTACTAGAAGCATCTGCATTAAACTCATTTCTTTATGTGGAGGCATATCAAAAGCACGTAGTTCTAAAATTCCTAACCTTCCGGAAGAAGAATCAGGAGAATAGAGTTTATCGATGCAAAATTCGGCACGGTGCGTATTTCCAGTAATATCGGTAAGAAGGTGTCTAAATAGGCGGTCTGTTAACCAAAAGGGAACATCTTGCCCTTTGGGTATTTGTTCAAAGGCAATTTCTAATTCGTACAAACTATCCATTCTAGCCTCGTCTACCCGTGGTGCTTGACTAGTTGGACCAATAAAAGCTCCAGAAAATAAGTAAGACAATCCAGGGTGGTTTTGCCAAAAAGTAAGTAAACTACGAAGTAGTCTAGGATCGCGAAGCAACGGACTATCTGCAGGAGTAACTCCTCCTAAGGTAACATGGTTTCCACCTCCGGTACCCGTATGGCGTCCGTCTAATAAAAACTTTTCTGTGCCTAAACGTGATTTTTTTGCCTCGTCGTAAAGTGTAGTAATATTATCGGTAAGTTCTTTCCAGCTTTTAGCAGGATGTACATTAATTTCTATAACACCAGGATCTGGAGTAATTTTTAAACATTCTATTCGGTTGTCTCTTGGAGGTGCATAACCTTCAATAACAACAGGTGTTTTAAGTTTTTTAGCAGTAGCCTCAATGCAAGTCATTAAACTTAAAAAACTAACTGTATCTTTTAAAGGTGGTAGGTATAAATATAATTTTTTGTCTCTAACTTCCGCACATAAAGCAGTTCTTACAAACGGCTTTTTATTTTTGGTTTCTTTTTCGCCTATTTTCTTTGGTTTATTTATAAACTTTGGTAATGGTTTGCGAGGTTTAAAAGTGTCGTATTCTACATAAGGGAGACTACTAACTTCTGGGTCTATCAAAAGGGAATCTAAAGGTAAGCGCAATCCAATTGGAGAGTTGCCAGGTGTTAAAAATATTTTTTTACGTTTAACCTTCCAAGGATTAGAAATCCATTCTCCTTTATAGTAATCCATAGGTAATAAATAACCCGAAGGTCTATTATCTCCATTAGTAAATATTTCGCTTAATTTTTTCTTAACAGAAGGTTTTTTTAAATCCTTTAGGCTGGAAATATCTAAATCTTCGGGTAGGTTTTCTTTTTCCCATAAAAAATAGTAAATATCTTCGTGTACGCTAGCTATGTTTTGAGTGCTTATGCCTAAATATTCGGATAAAAGGTTTAAGAATTTTTTTGCCATTTCTGGCTTTACTTTTCGTTTTTCTCCTAAACTATCTAATAGCGAAGTATTGTTCCAAATTGGAAAACCATCTTTACGCCAGTAGATACCAATTTCCCATCTAGGAAGTGGTTCGCCGGGGTACCATTTTCCTTCGGTATGATGAAGTATTCCACCTTTACCAAATTTTTCTAATAACCTTCTAGATAAATCTGTGGCAAGTAAACGCTTGTGTTCTCCGTCTGCATCCGTATTCCATTGTTCCGATTCCATATCGTCTATGGAAACAAAAGTAGGTTCGCCACCCATGGTTAAACGTACATCGCCATCTTCTAAATCTTTATCTACTTTAAAACCTAGGTTATAAATGGCATCCCATTGCTTTTGGGTGTAAGGTTTGGTTACACGAGGAGATTCAAAAATACGTTTAATAGTATTTTCAAAAGACATCTCTACTTCGCAAGGGCCAGTAGCACCAACCACCGGGGCTGCACTTTGGTAATGTGGAGTTCCTGCAAGTGGAATATGTCCTTCGCCAGTAAACAATCCAGAAGTGGCATCTAAACCAATCCATCCTGCTCCAGGCACAAAAACTTCTGCCCAAGCATGTAAATCTGTAAAATCTTCTTCTGGTCCAGAGGGGCCGTCTAAAGATTTTTCGTCGGCTTTTAATTGTATTATGTATCCAGAAACAAAGCGACTAGCTAATCCAAAATAACGTAGTGTTTTTACTAACAACCATGCAAAATCCCTACAAGAGCCTAATTTTTTTTCTAGGGTAGTCTCGCAAGTTTGTACACCAGATTCCATACGGATAGTATAGTTTAGGTGCTGATATACGCGTTGATTAACGGCGACTAAAAAATCATTAATTTCTGCAGGAGAAATGTCAATAGTTTTTACCCATTGCTCAAATTCAGGGCCTTCTTCGCCTAGTTCTAAATAGGTTTGTAATTCTTTTTTTTCTGCAGCTTCGTAGGTGAAAGGATATATTTTAGCATAATCCTCCACAAAAAAATCAAAAGGGTTAATTACCTTCATATCGGCAATTAACTCTACTGCTACGGTTAGTTCTTTAACAGGCTCGTGAAAAACAATACGGGCAAGGTAGTTACCAAATGGGTCTTGTTGCCAATTAATAAAATGTTCTTTAGGAGTAATTTTAAAAGAATAAGCCTCTATAGCTGTCCTGGAATGCGGTGCTGGACGCAATCTAAAAATATGCGGAAAATGCGTTACAGGTTTATCGTAAGTATACGTTGTTTTGTGAGAAACAATTACTTTTAATGCCATATTTTATATTATAAAATGCGAGTAATAAAGATACCTTAATTACAAAAATGAAATGTGCTTTTTCAATACGAATATTGGCTTTTGTTAATTAATTATGATAAAACAATTAACAGTACTTAAGATTGCGTTTTTCATATTTTAAATGCCTTCTAATGCGAAGAAAGTACCATAGAGTTTAATAGTACATAGATTAAAAAATGCAACTAAAATAAGCAGAAAGCTTTTACCTTGTAGTAGAGAAGAATAATTATTCAGTTAACGATTGAATTTAATGTCAAGTTAACATTTGTAGTCATTAGTTTACATAAAAAATTAGATTTGCTAACCTAATCATTATGTTGAGCTAACATTGTAGTTGTCGTGTTTTTGCTTCTTTGTAATTTAATTTAACAAAAACACAAAAATGAAATTATTTTCTAGAGCAACGATATTCATTTGTATATCAATAGTATTCTTTAATTGTAGTGAGGATGATGGTAGAGTTGCTATTAGTAAAGAGCAAGAAGAGGGGCAGGATTTGGAAAACCCAACGGTTGTTTTAAATACTAATTTTATTAAAAAATCGGAAATTAATGTAGGCAATCAAGGCGTTCCAGAAATTAGTGCTTACGACAAAAACACAAAACAAGTTTTTTCTACCAATGCAGAAGCAAAAAAATTAGAAGTAATAGACATTTCAGATATTAATGCCCCTGTGTTAAAAGAACCCATAGATATTACAGCCTATGGAGGTAATTTAAATAGCGTAGCAGTAAAAAATGGGTTAGTAGCCATAGCTGTGGAGGGTAACGATGCTGCAGTTAATGCTGGTAAAATAATAGTTTTTAAAACCAATAATTTAATCACTCCGTTTATTAATGCCCCAGCAGGTTTTTTGCCAGATATGGTAGTGTTCTCTCCAGACGGGAAATATATACTATCTGCTAACGAGGGAGAGCCTAACCAAGACAATACAGTAGATCCAGAAGGGTCGATAACCATTGTAAATGTAGAAACTAAAGAGGTTACTACATTAGGTTTTACATCGTTTAACGCCCAAGAGGCTGCATTAGAAGCAGAAGGCTTTAGGGTTTTTGGAGAAACCAATGGAGTAAAGAATACTTTGGATATAGATGTAGAGCCAGAATATATAGCCATATCGGAAGATTCTAAAACGGCCTATATAGCATTGCAAGAAAATAATGGGATTGCAGTTTTAGATTTAGAATCGAAAACGTTTAGCAAAATTATGCCTTTGGGAACTAAAAACTTCAATAATTTTAATTTTGATGTAAGTGATAAGGACGATGCTTTTCAATTAAAAAATTGGAATGTAAAATCGTTTTATCAGCCAGATGCGTTAGACTATTTTTCTGTGGGAAGTGCAGGATATTTAATTACTGCTAACGAAGGTGATGCAAGAGATTATGATGGCTTTAGCGAAGAAGAACGCGTTAAGAAGCTAGACTTAGATCCTGTGGTTTATCCAGATGCAGATCAACTTCAAAAAGATGAGAATCTTGGACGATTAAAAGTAACTACGGCTAATGGAGATACGGACGGTGATGGCGATATAGATCAGATTTTTGGATATGGAGGACGTTCTTTTTCAATATGGTCTACCGATGGAGTTTTGGTATACGATAGTGGTGATTTTTTTACTAAAAAAACAAATGAGTTAGGGAGTTATACAGATAAGCGAAGTGATGATAAAGGTAGTGAGCCAGAATCCGTGACTACATATAATACGGGAAGTAATGTTTATGCTTTTGTAGGTTTAGAAAGGACGGGGGATGTATTTATTTTTGACATAACGAATGTGTCGGCTCCTGTGTTTATAAAAAGCCTTCCTAATACCTCTCCAGAAGGCCTATTATTTGTTCCAGCAAAAGATAACCATACCAATAAAGATTTACTTATTGTAAGTAATGAATTTCCTGACAAAGAATTTGTAATAGAAGAAGGTGGGGAATTTGGAAAACTAGTTATATACACCAATTAAAAATAGAGGAGTAGATTTAAAAAGAAAGAAATGGGATTTTTGAAATTAGAAAAGACTTAATCTGTTGAAAATTACGTAATATAATGGGCTTAAGTTTATTAATGTGCTAATTTTATGCTCTATAAAATATAAAAAATCGGGATATAGAATAATTAATAGTATTAAGTGTATAAAAGTTAAAATATTATGTAATATGTTGGACTATTTACCTACTATTAAGGAATATAAAATAATTAGCTATGATAGATAAAAAATTGCCATTACCTCCATTTACAGAAGAAACTGCAAAGCAAAAAGTGCAAATGGCAGAAGATGGATGGAATAGTAAAGATCCTGTTAAAGTATCGAAAGCTTATTCTGTAAATACAGAATGGAGAAATAGATCGGAATTTGTAAACGGAAGAGAAGAAGTAGTAGCCTTTCTAAAAGATAAGTGGGTAAAAGAGATCGATTACAAACTTAAAAAAGAACTTTGGGCTTATACAGATAATAAGATTGCGGTGCGTTTTGAGTATGAATACCAGAATGAAAAAGGCAATTGGTTTAGAGCTTATGGAAACGAAAACTGGGAATTTGACGAAAATGGATTAATGGAAAAGAGATATGCCAGTATAAATGATGTGGAAATAAAAGAATCGGATAGACGTTTATAAACTATCTTGAAGTAGTAAAATATTATAAATAAATACTTAAGTATTTGTGGTTTTTGAAGGTCTAAAATTTAGGAAATATCACATTTATTCGTACTTTAGCGGATCTTCAAATTATAAAATAAAATAGCAGTAGATATATGTCAGAAATAGCATCTTTAGAAATCGACGGTGAAAAATACGAATTTCCAATTATAAAAGGTACAGAAAACGAAGTAGCCATAGATATTAAAGCTCTTAGAGGAGCAACCAAGGGGATAATTACTATAGATCCTGGGTTTAAAAATACAGGAAGTTGTACTAGTGAAATCACATACTTGGATGGAGAGAAAGGTATTTTAAGATACAGAGGCTATTCCATTGAAGACTTAGCAGAAAAAGCTGACTTTTTAGAAACTGCATATTTATTAATTTTCGGAGAATTACCTAGTAAAGAAGTACTAGCTAAATTTGAGGCAGATATAAAATCAAAGTCTCATGTAGACGAAGATGTAAAGAAAATTTTAGACGGTTTTCCAAAATCTGCACATCCAATGGGGGTTTTGGCCTCGTTAACCAGTGCTTTAATAGCATTTAACCCAGACTCGGAAGATGTAGATTCTGAAGAAGAAATGTATAACGCTATTGTAAACCTAATGGGGAAATTTCCAGTTTTGGTTTCATGGGCATTACGTAAAAAACAAGGCTACCCATTAGACTATGGGGACGACTCTTTAGGTTATGTAGAAAACATTGCTAAATTGTTATTTAAGAAGCCTAGTGCAGATTATGTACAAAACAATGTGGTAATTGAAGCTTTAGATAAACTATTAATCTTACATGCAGATCACGAGCAAAACTGTTCCACTTCTACAGTTAGAGTAGTAGGGTCTTCTCATGCAGGGTTATTTGCATCCATTTCTGCAGGAATTTCTGCACTTTGGGGACCACTTCATGGAGGGGCAAACCAAGCGGTGTTAGAAATGTTAGAAGCTATTAAAGCAGATGGTGGAGATACTAAAAAGTACATGGGTAAGGCTAAGGATAAGGAAGATCCTTTCCGTTTAATGGGCTTTGGACATCGTGTGTACAAAAACTTTGATCCACGTGCTAAGATTATTAAAGTAGCTGCGGATGAGGTATTAGCAGATTTAGGAGTTAACGATCCTATTTTAGATATAGCTAAAGGATTAGAGCAAGAAGCGTTAAACGACGAGTATTTCGTAAAACGTAAATTATATCCAAATGTAGATTTCTATTCTGGTATTATTTACAGAGCCTTAGGAATCCCAACAGAAATGTTTACCGTAATGTTTGCTTTAGGACGTTTACCAGGTTGGATTGCACAATGGAGAGAAATGCGTTTAAATAAAGAACCAATAGGACGTCCACGTCAGGTATATACAGGAGAAAACAGCAGACCTTTTGTAGAAGTAAATAAGAGATAAAAAAAGAGAATGTCATTTATAATATTTAGTGACATTTCTTTAATTAAAAGATAAAATATAAAATGAAAGAAATTAAAATTATAAAAAACAGATCGGATATTGGAGCAGGAACAAGAGGTTCTGATATGGGAATAGACGCTATCGAAATTGCAGCTATAAATCAAAATAATGATTACTTTAATAAATTTAAGTTTGAAGATGTAGAAACTGAAAATGAATCTATTTATAATAAACGAAATAATTCTTTTGCTAAACAAATAATAAGCGTTTATAATCA
>CALGNG010000004.1 GCA_937958735.1 uncultured Aquimarina sp.
GGGTTATTTTTTTGGTTTTATTGGTATATATTTTTTCTCCGTTAATATATAAAGGGATTTCTACAGTGCTTGCTAATAGGATGTTATAGGTTTTTAATACTTCTAAGCGTTCGGTGCTATTTTTTGTGTAAGCCTTAATAGGCTCGTTAATAGGAGTCGGGATAGTATATATAGAATTGCTCATAATTAATTTTTTTTTCGATTAATAATTTGTGTGGTACAATGTGCTGCACCCCAACCTTTTTTTAAGTTTTCAAAATCTACCCATTGTACTTGTACGTTATGGTCTTGCATTTGTTGGATATAGGTAGTCGATTGCCCTTTTACAGCAATAATTTTTCGAGGTCCAATGGTTAAAAAATTAAGGCCATAATTTTCTTGATCTTCTTGAGATATTGGAATTAACTTTACGTTTAGGGTTTCTTTTAAAAAAGAAGGGAATGCACTATTTTTTTTGATTAATTGGTAGGTGTTATTTTTCTTTTCGTAAATATCTACGAGTAGTGTTTGTTTAGAATCTTTAGAGGTACTTAATCTGTTTTTAGAAATAGCAATTAGATCTTTGTCTAATATATTAAAGTAGGTATCTAAATGCATTTGAGGTTGATAAAAGTAACGATCTTTAACAATGGCAACATATTTAGTGCCGAAAGCATCGGCATTCATAATTTTTTCGATTGCTTTTTTGTTGGTTCTCATACCATTACCTATAATCGAAAAATCGTTAAAAGTAAAAAAATCACCACCTTCTAAGAAACATTTTGGTGTGGTACCATCTGCTAAATCTAAGAGTGGTTTAATGCCTAGTTTCTTAAGACAAAAACGTATTATATTAGTTTCTATAGCCCGTTGTGGAGAATTAAGATGTGTAATTATAATTCCCTTACGGGTAGTAATTATTTGGTCCCTGGAAAAATATAAATTCATTACAGGGTTTACCTCATATTTTGCGGTTAAGTAAGTATTTGTAGTTGTTTTTTTTAGGGTTAGTGTGGGTTGTAATAAGATGGTGTTAACCAAGTTTTGAGGATCCATTAGATTAAAAACGGAATCCAAGTAGGCATTTTGAATATTTATTTCTTTTTCGGAAAAATCTTCAAGGGATTTTTCTGAAATACGGATACAAGAACGAGCAAAATCTCTAAGGTTGTCTAAATGTTTGCCTTTTATAATTTGTTGATTTTTATCTAAAGTTCCTTTTAGTAATACAGATTTAAGGGTTATAACATCCACTCCATTTGAAGTGAGTAATTCTTGAAATTTTTGATGCTCTATAGCTGCTTGGTCTGGATTAAAGTAAGTATCAAATAAAGCGGCATTGGGATGGATTATACCATAATACAATTCATTTGACGGTTTATGCATTAATACTGTTTGGGCATTATGGAATTCGGCTACGGCTCCATATTCATTAACTTGACTATAGAGGTGCTGGGCATTGAAAAGTATCAAGAAAATTATTTTTTTCATTTTTTTTCATTAAAAATTTCGGCAATCATACAACGTGCACTTCCTCCACCATAAGATTCTATTATAGGTAATGGGCTGTGTATAATTTGTGTTAATTTTTCTATTTGTAATAATTGGTTTTTTTGTAAGGAATTGTATGCACTGGAAGACATTATTAGGTAGGGGGTTTCGGAGCTGTTTTTTAATTGAATCATATTTCCAGCAAATTGTTTTACCTGGTCTAAGCTAATTTCTATGCAAAGCTTTCCTGTGTTAGCAAAATTTTGAAGTAGCAATTCTCTTTCTTTTATAGAAGGGATACTTTCCATACAAATAATTACAAAATCTATTCCTAGACACATGATAACATTGGTGTGGTAAATTTGTAACCCTTCGGAATCGATGGAGGTAAATACAATGGGGCTGTATTCAAATTTTTCGCAAAATTGAAGGAACAAATTCTTATCGGTTCTTTTAGAAATGCAGGCATAAGCTATTTTGTTTTCTCGATCCAAAATCATGCTTCCTGTTCCTTCTAAGAAAAGGTTGTTATCCTCGGTGTCTTCAAGATTAAATTGGCTATTTATTATGTATTTTTCTTTGAGTTGTTCTATAATTTCTGGTCTGCGCTCTAGTCTTCTTTTTTTTGCTGCCATAGAGTGGGTTACCACAACATCTGGCTGATGAAAACTAATCCAGTTATTGGGAAATACAGCATCTGGTTTTTTTGGAAGCTTAGTGTCTTCTATAACTTCTACATTAATGTTGTTTTTAACAAGTTGGTCTACTAAATGGTCGAACTCTTTAGTGGCTTGTACCGCTATTTCTTGGTTAGAAAGGGAACCATTATTTTTTTGAAAAGCATTGTCCTCTGCAGTTTCGATGTTGTAATCGAAACCAGCAGGGCGCACCATCATAATATTATTGGTTAGGTATGTATTCATTATTAACAATTATAAATGGCTATTAATTTTAATAAAATATCTGTAATGATTTTTCTATAATAGATAAGCATTCGTCTATTTGGGAGGTGGTTATGGTTAATGGAGGAGCAAATCTTATTTTATTACCATGTGTGGGTTTTGCTAATAAGCCATTGTCTCTAAAGGTTAGACAGATTCTCCATGCTAGGTCAGAGTCTTCGGTAGAATTTACTACTATAGCATTTAATAATCCTTTACCGCGGACTTCTTTTATTAGGGTGTTTTTGCTTGCTATTTTAAGTAAACCTTCTCTAAGTTGCTCTCCTTTATTAAAAGCATTTTCGGATAGTTCTTCTTCTACAATTACTTCTAAAGCTTTTTTTGATACGGCACAGGCTAATGGGTTTCCTCCATAAGTAGAACCATGTTCGCCTGGTTTAATACAAAGCATAACCTCGTCGTTAGCTAAAACGGCAGATACTGGGTAGACTCCACCAGAGAGTGCTTTTCCTAAGATTAAGATATCGGGTTTGTCTACTTTGGGTAGTTTGCAAGAAGTGGTGCAATCGCAATTTCCACAAGAAGCCAATAAAGAACCTGTACGAGCAATACCTGTTTGGATTTCGTCTGCGATGTAAAGAATATTAAATTGGGTACATAAAGCCCTTACTTTAGCTAGGTAATCGCTATTAGGAATTACTACGCCTGCTTCCCCTTGGATAGGTTCTACTAAAAAACCAGATATAGAAGGATCTTGTTTAAAGCAGTTTTCCAGAGCTTCTATATCGTTATAGGGTACTATAGAAATACCTTCTATAAAAGGACCAAATTCTTTGGTGCTTAATGGGTCTTGCGATGCAGAAATTATGGATAAGGTTCTTCCATGAAAATTGCCTTTTGCAAAAATAATCTTGGCTTTGTTTTCTGGAATTTGCTTTTTTTGATATCCCCATTTACGGCATAGTTTCATAGCTGTTTCTACCGCTTCTGCGCCAGAATTCATTAATAAAACTTTATCGTAGTTAAACATTGTAGTAATATACTCTTCAAAAGGACCTAATTCGCTATTGTAAAAAGCTCTAGAGGTTAATGTTAATTTTTGTGCCTGATTGGTTAAGGCTTCTATAATTTTAGGATGGCAATGCCCTTGATTAACTGCCGAGTAGGCCGATAAAAAGTCGTAATATTTTTTTTGATTTACGTCATATAAAAAAACCCCCTCGCCTTTAGATAACACTACAGGTAGGGGATGGTAATTATGTGCGCCAAATTTGTTTTCTAATTCTATATACTTATTTTCTTGTTGCATAGGGATACTTAATTTAATAAAACAGTCTAGTTATTATGAAAAACTAGACTGTTTCGGAATAAAAACTACTAACTATTTTTTAAAAACTATAACTTATACGAGTGTAATAAAAAGCACCTCCAAAACCTTGTTGTACTCCATCGTAGACACCAAAACTTTCTGTTCCATCAGGGTTTTGCTCGTCTGGGTATACATTAAAGAAGTTATTGGCACCTACTATTAATTTAATTTCGTCTAATATTTGGTATCCTACAGAAATATCGGTAGTTAATTTAGGATCATATATATTATCAGATCCATCATCGTTACTAATTAAAGCAACCTCTCCAAATAGCGTATTATTTACATTTACATTTAACTTTTCGTAGGTATAATCTAGTCCTAATCCTACTTTATATTCTGGGCTAGAAAATCTTAAAAATGCTTGTTCTCCTTTTCCAAAGAAAGCGTCTTCATCTAGGTTACCATTATTAATATTTCTAATTTCTACCTTATTAAAGTTTCCAACTAAGGTTCCACTTAATTTATGTTCGTTTATTTTGTGGGTGTAAGACGTTACTAAGTCAATACCATAATTTTCGGTATCTACTCCATTTATAAAAGCTCTTGCCGCATCTACTCCTAAAGCAGGGTCTAAACCAAGTTCTTCATCAAAACTTCCCGTAAGAACAACACGATCGTCTACAGCAGTATAATACCCGTCTATAGAGAAAGTAAACCCGTTAGCGTTATAGCTAAACCCAAGCCCTGCACTAATTGCTTCTTCTTCTTTTAAGGATGGAATCTGTAAGTTAGAAGCTACAGGGCTAACGTTAGAGGCTAATAAGATTTCTTGTAATTCTCCATTTTCGAAATCACTAAACCTTAGGTTATAATATAATTGAGCCAAAGATGGAGCTCTAAAACCAGTACTTGCAGAAGCTCTAAAGTTAAGGTCGTCAGTAATTTTAAGACGTGTAGATAATTTCCCAGTAAAGGTAGATCCAAAATCGCTGTAGTTTTCTGCTCTAATCGCTGCGGAAACTAATACTTTTTCGGTAATATCTAATTCGGCATCAGCAAAAAAGCCAATATTGGTTCTGGTTTGATCCACTTCGTTTTCTGGGCTATATCCAGGAAACCCTTGGGAGCCAGCGGGTCTTATTACTCCATCAAATGTTAATAGATCTTCTATTGGTGTGGTAGAGGTTACGGGTTGTCCATTAACATCAAACCGCTCGTAAGAGCCTTCTTCTCCTGCAAAAATGGTAAAATTTTCAGTTCTAAACTCACCACCAAAAGCAATGTTTAAACCTTCTAGCACATCAAATTGTTTGGTAAAGGTTAGGCCTGTGGTGTTTTGGCTTAAAGTATGTCCACCTGCATCAAATTCGGAAGGGGAAGCTTCAAGTAATGTTGCGTTTAAAGTTCCTTTTATAAAGTAATGGAATTCATTAAGACCATAGGTGTTATTAAAGTCTACATCCCAGCCTTTGTATTTAGAGCGTACTCCAGCAGAAATGGATCTGTCGTTAATTATAGAAGTAATTCTAGGGGTAAAACCGTTAGGATTTAGAGCTAAAACATTGCGCTCGTCTATAGCACCTCTATCAAAGGCAAAGGCATCGGTGTCTTTTAGGCTGGTCCCTCCAAAGGCATAAAAAGTGGACTCGTCGTTAAAAGGAATTTCTGCGTTTACAAAAGTTTGGAATTGTGTTAGACTAGCTTCTCCAAATCTGGAGCGAAAACTAGCTCCTGGACGAAATGTTTTTTCCTTATTTAGGTATTCTCCAGTAACGTTAATAAAACCGCCATCTTTACCAATAGGCACACCATAGTTACCTGTTGTTTTAACGGTATTACCATCTAAACCATTTCTGCCAGGTAAACCATAACTTTGGGAGTCGGCATCGTTAGCACCATAAAATACCTCTCCAGTAAATTGCTCGGTACTTCTTTTCATAACAATATTGATAACTCCAGCAATTGCATCCGATCCATATTGAGCCGATGCTCCGTCTCTAAGAACTTCTATACGTTCTATAGCAGAAGCAGGTATGGCGTTTAAATCGGTACCAGTGTTACCACGGCCTCTAGTTCCGAATAAGTTAATTAAAGAACTTTGATGTCTACGTTTACCATTTATTAAAACCAGTGTTTGGTCTGGTCCTAAACCTCTTAGGGTAGCAGGAGTAATATGGTCTGCCCCATCTGCACCAGATTGTTTTTGTGCATTAAAAGAAGGAGCCGCAAATTGTAATAGTTCTGTTATTTCTACCTTTCCTGTTTTAGATATTACATCTTTTATATCTATAATATCTACGGCTACAGGGCTGTCTGCAACAGTTCTTTTGGGATTACGACTTCCAACAAGTACCAATTCGTTAAAGCTATTTTGATCTGGTTTTAGTGTTACATTAATTTTTTGAGAAGATTCAACTAAGAATTCTTGGGATGCATATCCAATAAAGTTAAAACTTACTGTAGCGGGCTCATCAAAAGAAATTTTATATATACCATCAAAATCGG
>CALGNG010000005.1 GCA_937958735.1 uncultured Aquimarina sp.
GATTTGGAGTGGTTTCTGCGTACACCGTTGCTGGCATTTTTTTGGGCACTGTGTCTTGAGCATCTATTACTGGAACTCCAGAGTTTAAATAGGCTTCTATTTGTTCTGCCACTTCGTTTTGAACGTCGCTCCACTCTACGATGTCGTATTTATTAACCGCTACAAAATTTTGAGAAATAAAGATTTGTTTTACAAAAGGCAAATGAAATAATTGTTGTGCTAACGGCGAAATTTTCGCTTCTTCTATATTGGCAAATTCATAACTTATATGCTGTGTAATAAATTGATTTGCTTCAAATTTTACAATTCCATCATGCGAAGTAGGTACTACTTTTATACTAAACTCTTTCATAATATTTTTTTGAATCCCAAATTAATCGGAAAATGCTTTTGCAAATTTACGGATTAGTTCTTTATGCAATCCCTAATATTAGTTAAGATAAAGTTCTAAAGAGAAAAAGCCAACCTTATTTAGGCTGGCTTAATCATCATCAAATAACTCAAACAATCAAAAAAAATTACACATAAGCCTCTAACTTATGCGAAAATGGTGTTTCACTATACAACCAATCTATAGTGTAATAATATTCAAAAGCGACTAAGATTTTAGCTTCTTCTATCGCTGCTTTATTTTTTATTGGGACAATCCTTTGTTTTTTCTCTAGTAATCTAAAATCATTCCCTTCTACATTGTTTTTACCAAAAGCTATACTACAAACGCCAACTAAAAGAATTACAAAAAATGATTTCATAAAATAGGTATTTAAGATTAAACATGTAGTAACCACCACATTATACATGCAATATAACGACATTAAATGTATTTTAACGGATTTAAAATGTTAAAATTTTAATTACACAGTCTTTTTACTTTAAAAAGAATCGCTAAAGTGTACTTTTTTATTGCTAAAGTGTATTTTGGATATCAATTGAAGTATTTTTGTAGGAGAATTAGTATATAACTGTAAGCGAGGTTTTTGTTGTGAATTAATAAGCAAAAAATTCTCTTGAAGCACTTCTTTAGTTTGCTTAGCTACGGCTTCTCCAGAATCTATAATGGTAATATTACTAGGCAAGAGCTCTCTTAAAACTGGTAACAGATAAGGGTAGTGACTACAACCCAAAACTAGATAATCTATATTTTGAGCGATTAAAGGCTCTAAAAAACCCAATAATCGCTTCTTTAAACAATCGCTACTAAAGTCTCCTGCTTCTACATGTTCTGCTAACCCCTTACCTACCACTTCTACAATTTTGGTAGTGTCTGCATACTTTTCTGAAGTCTGAATAAAAAGGTTGCTACTTAAGGTCCCTTTGGTAGCCAAAACACCTATGGTATGGGTTAGGGATTGAAATGCTGCAGGCTTTATAGCTGGCTCTATACCTATAAATGGTACTTGGTAATTTTCTCTTAGAAAAGAAATGGCATTGGTTGTGGCAGTATTACAGGCCACTACAATTAACTTACACCCTTTAGCTAATAGCCAATCTGTATTTTTTTTACAAAGCGCTATTATTTGATCCGGAGATTTTTGTCCATAAGGAGCATTGGCACTATCTCCTAAATAAATAAAGTGTTCGTGAGGTAATAACTTTACAATTTCTTTTAAAATCGAAGTCCCTCCTATTCCCGAATCAAAAACTCCTATGGGTTGATTGCTCATATAAGTCTAAAATAAAAAAAGCTACTTTAAAAAAAGTAGCTTTTCATTATTATTTTTAAGCTAAGTGCTTCTTATTGAATCCCTAAGTCTTTTTTAACGTCGGACATTAAATCATAACCATCTGCAAGGATTAGACCTGTACCTGTAGTAGAATCTATTACATACTGGTATCCACTAGCACGTGCTACTTTTTGTACAGCTGCTCTTGCTTTTTCTACAACAGGCTTTAAAAGTTCTACTTCTTTCTTTTGTAAATCTTTTAAGGCATTATTTCTATATTCAGAAATAGTACGTTCTGTATTTTGCACTTCTGCAACACGCTTTGTGTTTTCTTCTTGTGTTTTTGTTGCAGCTTCGCCATCATAACGCTTCGCTTTAGCTTGAAGCTCTGTCATCATAGTTTTAATTTCTGCGTCATAATTCTTCTGTAAACGCTCTAACTCGTTCATAGCACTCTTATATTCTGGCATGCTATTTACTAACTCTTGGGAAGCAATATGCGCTACTTTACTTTGTGCATTTGAAAAACTACTAACTCCTAGTACTAATGCTACTGCTATAAAAAATGTTTTAATTTGTTTCATTCTTTTTAATCTAAAATTATGTTACTTATTATTTTTTCTTTTTAACCGCTAATATAGAATCTCTTTTTCTTTTTCTGGCTTCTAATAATTTATTTCTTCTTTCTTCGTATTCTTTAATTTTCTCTTGGCGTATCCTCTCCCTCTCTGCTCTTTTTTCTACTATAATACGTTCTCTTTCTGCTATTTTTGCTTCTGCCTTCGCTTTTCTTTCTTGTAACTCTTTATCTACCTCTAAAGAATTCCCCTCTTCTAACTCCAAGGCTTGCTTTGCTTTTCTACCTTGTACTTGAGTTCTTTTTGCAGAACGAGTTATACTTCTTAAAACCAAATCGCTAATATCGTATCTATCGGCACTATATAGCATTACGGCATCGCCTGATTTATCTAATATAAAATCGTACTTTTTTGCTTTAGCTATTTCTTGTACTGCATTAAAAACTTGATCTTGGATTGGCTGGATTAATCGTTGTTTTTGCTTAATCAGATCTCCTCCGGACCCAAAACGTTTTTGTTGGTATGCTATTACTTCTTTTTCTTTAAAGTAAATATCCTCTTCCCTTTCATCTACCAGCTCTTTTGTTAATAAAACCTTTTCATTCTCTAAAGCTGTTTTTAATAGATCTACTTCATTATTCAGGACATCTATCTCTCCCTTCCACTTTCTTACTTTTATTTCTAACTGGTTTTTAGCTTCGCTGTACTCATCAACATTTTCTAAAATATAGTTCATATCGATATAACCAATTCGAACTCCTCGTTGTCCACTAGCAACAAAACTTACAACTAATACTAAAAGTGAAAAAAAATGTAATCGCATTTATACTTCTGTTTAAATTTATGAAATAACCGTGCCAAAATTAAAATTGCTGCCCTAAAACAAAGTGTATTTCTTGTCCATGCGGCTTACTCTCGTTTGTTAACGGATCAAATCCATAAGCAAAATCAATTCCTAGCAACCCAAAAGCCGGCATAAATATACGAATTCCTGCTCCAGCCGATCGGTTTAATTGAAACGGATTAAATTGTCTAAAATTGTCAAAGGCAGCTCCACCTTCTAAAAAAGCTAGTCCATAAATAGTTGCTGCAGGTTTAGAACTAATAGGGTAACGCAATTCTAACGAGAATTTATTAAAAATAGTCGAATCGTTTCTTTGTTGACCTCCACTTTGATTAATCTCGTTAAGATCTCCTAAACTATTACTTGTAGCAAACACTCTCCCATCTGGATACCCCCGTAAGGATACATTTTCTACTGAAGCAATACCACTGTTATTTCCTCCTAACCCACTTCCTCCTAATTGGAAGCGCTCGAAAGGAATAACTCCTCTACCTTGGTTATAGGCTCCTAAGAATCCAAATCTAAACGAGGATTTTATTACAAACTTTTTAGGTAAACTAGTATACCAATCTCCAGAAAAATTAACCTTATAGTACTCTAAAAACTTAAATCTTTTACGATTAATCTCTCCTCTACGTTGGTCTGTTGTAGTTGGATCTCTTCTTTCTTCGTCTAAAGCATCCCAATCTGTGTTTCCAAATAATGAATATGGAATTGATGTCTTAAAGGAAAAAGATAGATTAGATCCACTAGTTGGAAAAATAGGACTAATTGCCGTATTATTTCTACTAATTCCAAAAGTATAGGTTAAATCGTTAGAAATACCGTCGTTAAAACCTAATACTCTAAATCGTTGAAAATTATCTAAATTATATTGCCTTATTCCAATACTTTGAGACAAAGTAAAAAAGTCATCTGGCCAATTAAGGCGTTTAGCAATACCTATAGTAGCTCCTGCAACAGTAAAACTTTGGTTTTTATCTACATCCCTACTATTAAAATCAAAATTGAATTGCTTTGTATAACTTAAGGATATGGATAATTGAAACGGCTTTTTACCTCCTAACCAAGGCTCTGCAAAAGACATACTAAAAGTCCTAAAAGATTGACTTACTTGTGCTCTTAAAGATAAACTTTGTCCGTCTCCAGATGGTAATGGCTGATAAGATTCTTTATTAAATATGTTTTTTATAGAAAAATTATTAAAGCTTAGCCCTACAGTACCGATAAATCCAGTACCTCCAAATCCTCCTTGAAGTTCGAACTGGCTCGCTCCCTTTTCTACTACTTCGTATTCCACATCTACTGTACCGGCATTAGGATCTGGATTTTTAATATTAGGAACTAATTGGTCTGTATCAAAATAATTGGTCTGCCCCAATTCTCTAAGGGTACGAATTACTTTTTGTTTACTATATACTTCCCCTGGCCTTGTTCTAATGTTTCTATATAGTACGTGGTCGTTTGTTTTGGTATTCCCCGCTGCAGTAATGCGATCAAAACGAGTTAGTTTCCCTTCTACTATTCTTACTTCAAAATCTATAGTATCGTTATGTACCCTAGTTTCTACAGGACTTATTCTAGAGAAAAAGTACCCATTATTTTGGTATAAGTTGGTA
>CALGNG010000006.1 GCA_937958735.1 uncultured Aquimarina sp.
ACAGTTGCTAGCCAGAAGTCGATACTTATTATTCAAAGCAAAAACTAAATGGACAGCAAGACAAATAGAAAGGGCTCAAATACTATTTAACTTATATCCATCTATTGAAAAAGCATAATAATACTTCTGTATTCTCTTAATGTTTTAAAAAGCTGTTTAAATACATAAAAATGGGATAAAACTCGTTTTTTGTGTAACACTTAAATAAAGAGTTAAAAAAAGTATATCTTTGAATTTATAATTTATATTAAGATTTTCTAATACTAACAAATGACGAAAAGCACTTTTTTACAGCACAGAGCAGTTATTTCTCTGTGCCTACTTTTTATTTCTTTTAATTACAATTTGTTTTCTCAAAATTCTATTTGGAATAAAACCGATGCTCTTACCAAGTCAATATTTATTAACACTAATAAAAGCACCTCTATTTATGAGCTAAATAGTTTTACTTTTCTTAATAATTTGAGTGTAGTCTCTAGAAATAAGGATTTAGAAGTAGAGTTTCCCGTAAATAGCATGGGGAAATTCGAAATATTTAAATTGCAAGAAACTCAAGTAATGCATCCTTTATTAGCAAAAAAGGTTGTTTCTTTAAAAACATATAAGGGTTATTGTCATAAAACAAATCAACACGTTTCTTTTTCTTTTTCAGAAAAAAATGGGATTACGGGATTAATTTCTGGGGATAATAAAACAATCAGTATTCAACCGTTAGATAACAGAAAACATAGTTTTATAGAAACCTTAGACAAATTAAAGCCACAGAGTTTATTTGAATGTGAAACAAACGACAAAATCAAACAAAGTATAATTAAAAGAGTTTTTTCTACTAGTAGAAATGTAGACGATGGTAATTTAAGGAGGTATCGATTGGCTCTTTCTGTAAATGGAGAATATTCGCAGTTTTTTTTAAATGGAACAGAAGTTAATGATGAGGAAAGAATGATTAAAGTATTAACAGCAATGGTTAACTCTGTAAATCGCTTGAATCAAATATTTGAACAAGATCTAGGGGTTACATTACAACTTATTCCTAATACAGATCAACTTATTTTCTTAAACCCTAATACAGACCCTTATCAAAATGATTTTAATAATGAAATTCAAAATTTATTAACTTCAACTATTGGGGAGTCTAATTATGACGTAGGCCATGTATTTCTAAAATCTTCAAGTATTTTTGGTAATGCGGGTTGTATTGCTTGTGTCTGTACTGATGAATCTAAAGGAAGTGCTTATACAGCCCATACAGATCCTAGTTCAGATAATATGAATCTTATTGCAGCTCATGAATTTGGGCATCAATTTGGAGCTTACCATACGCAAAGTAGTAGTAATTGCAGAAGTGCTATTAATACTTCAGAGGTAGAGCCAGGAAGTGGAAGTACCATTATGAGTTATGCAGGTATATGTCCGCCTAATATTCAATTAAATCCAGATGATTATTTTAATTATACAAGTATTAGAGATATTGCTATTTGGACAATTAATAATTCCAATTGTGCAGAACTAATAAACACTAATAATAAGGCTCCTATTGTCAATGCAGGGTCTAATTATATTATTCCTATTAGTACGGCATTTGTTTTAGATGTAGAAGCAACAGATGTAGATTCTAGTGATACATTAACTTACTGTTGGGAGCAAAACGATCCTGAAAATCCAAATAATTCTTCTGTACCTATTTCTACAAGGCAGATGGGGCCAATGTTTAGATCTTTACCTCCTAAAAATGATACGAAAAGGTATTTCCCTAACTTAGATGATGTAGTAAATAATAACCTAAGTTCTACTTGGGAAGTATTACCTTCTATTTCTAGAGAACTAAATTTTGTTTTAACAGTTAGAGATAATGGAATAAATGGAGGGCAAACCGTTTCGGATAATACGATTATTAATGTTGTTGAAAATGCAGGGCCATTTTTAGTAACTTCTCAATCTAGTAGTAGTGAAGTGTGGACTGTGGGTGATTTTGTTAAAATTACTTGGGATGTAGCTAACACTAATATAGAACCTATCAATGTTAATAATGTAGAAATCTACCTTTCTACAAATGGAGGACTTTCTTTTCCTACTTTAATTAAATCTACAGAAAACGATGGAGAGGAAACTTTTTTGTTACCAAGTAATATTGAGGCGACTACAGGAGCTCGAATTTTAGTAAAAGGAGTTAACAACATATTTTTCGCAGTTAATAACCAAAATTTTACAATAGAAAAATCAGAATACGTCTTAGATAGTGAAGAGACAGAATTAAATGTTTGTAATTCGGAAATTTTAACATTTAATGCAGAGTATAAAACGCTTTTAGTTTTTGAAGAAGAAGTTAACTTATCTGTAGCTAACCTGCCTTTAGGTGTAAATGCGGTTTTAAATCAAGAAAATTTTGCAGGATCACACATTTCAGGCTCTACATTTTCTATAACGTTAACGGGTATTAGTAATTTAGCTGTAGGTAAATATCAATTTATTGTCGAGGGAAATTCTACTTCCGAAATTAAAAAAAGATTAGAGCTAACTTTTAATGTTTATTCGTCAGATCAGCCTTTATTAAGTTTAATTTCTCCTGTAAATAATAGTATTTCACAAGACCTTGAAGTAGTATTAGAGTGGGAAGAAAATAGTAATAGTGATAGATATTTTATAGAAATAGCTACAAATAATATTTTTTCAGCTAATGTTATTGGTCAAGAAATAATTAATAGTAATTATTCTCTTATGGGATTAATTAATAATCAAAAATATTTTTGGAGAGTACAATCGATTAATTCTTGTGGTATTTCTAGTTTTTCGGATATATTTGAATTTACTACAAAATGCAGTATTCCTACAAATTTGATTAATACGAATACAGAAAGAGATTCAATTTCGTTGTCTTGGGATGATACATTAAGTAATAGTTCATGGACTGTAGAATATGGGATTTCTGGATTTATTATTGGAACAGGTAATATTTTTAATGTAAATGAGAAATACTTTACCGCAACTTTGCTAGAGTCGGGTACTTTGTACGATTTCTACCTAAAGGGAAATTGCTCTGATGAAAGCTCTAGTTCTATAGTTGGACCATTAACAATAGCAACAGAGTCTAATTATTGTAATGGAGATCATTTTTATGATACAGGTGGAGAGTTCTTGAATTACGAGAATAACGAAACGATAACAACACTAATAACTCCAAATACCCCTAACCAAATAGTAGAGGTTAGTTTTGATAGTTTTGATTTAGAATCGGGCTTTGATTTTCTTAGGATATATGATGGAATAGATAATACGAGTCCTTTAATAGGAGTATATACGGATAAGGAATTAGTTAATAGAAAATTTACTTCTACACACAGCTCAGGGGCTTTAACATTTGTTTTTATATCGGACTCAAGCGTTACTAGAAGTGGATGGGATGCTACCGTTTTTTGTAAAGACAAGCCCAACTGTTTACCTCCTGTAAATTTCGACAACACCTTTTTAAGTAGTGTTGAGGCTAATTTTGAATGGATTTCCTTGGGGGCAGAAAATAATTGGAATATAGAATATGGAAATGCAGGATTTACTCTGGGCAATGGAACTACAATTGTTATAGATCAGCCCTCTGTAAATATTGCAGGATTAAATCCGCTTACTACATACGATATCTATATAAAAACGATTTGTGATATTGGTGGATTTAGTGAGAGTATAGGGCCTCTAACTTTTACAACAACAGAATTGTGTTCATCTCCTTCAAATGTTGAATTCTTCGAAATTAGAAAAAATAGCACTATTGTTAATTGGCAAATATTAAATAATGATATTATTAATTGGGAATTAGAATACGATCTATCTGGGTTTGTTTTGGGTTCTGGAAATAAATTAAATACATCTAAAACGAGTGCACAAATAACAGGACTTATATCGGGTACTTCGTATGACATATACTTAAGGTCAAATTGCGAAACGGATGGCTTTAGTCGTTGGAATGGTCCATTTGAATTTAATACAAGTTTTGATTATTGCAATGGAGATCATTTTTATGATTCAGGTGGAGAATTTGGGGATTATTCTAATGGAGAAAATACTATAACAACGATATATCCAGACTCTAACGAAGAAAGAGTTAGTGTATATTTTAATAGTTTTTTTCTAGATGGTTGTTGTGATAGTTTAAGCATATATGATGGGCCAAATATAAACAGTCCTTTTATTGGAGAATATAGAGAAAACCCAGGATTATTATCTTCAACTCACGAAAGTGGATCTCTTACTTTTTTATTTCAATCAGATAGAGTAGCTACTTTTAACGGTTGGGATGCAACGGTAACCTGTGAGTCTAAGCCTAATTGTGTTTCTCCGATCAATTTTTCTAGCACTAATATTTTATCTAAGCAAGTAGATCTAGGTTGGAGAAATATAGCTAGCGATGTAGATAGTTGGACTATAGAATATGGTATTGCTGGATTCTTGCAAGGAACAGGTATAGAGGTGATTACAGCTAGTACAGATAGTAGTATAACAGGATTAATTCCTAATACTTTTTATGATGCTTATTTAAAATCTAATTGTAATATTGGAGGCTTTAGTGAAGTGGTTGGACCTATTAGTTTTCAAACAACCGAGTCTTGTTTAATTCCAACTAATTTTAGTTTGTCTAGTACTACACAAGAATTAGCTCTTTTAACTTGGGATAATTCTATAGCTGTTACAGAGTGGGAAATAGAGTATAACGACTTGCCTTTCTCCCCAGGTACAGGAATAGGAAATAAACAAATAGTCGAGACTAATTCTATAACATTAGAAAACCTAAATTCCAATACTAGGTATTATGCTTTTATAAGAGCTAACTGTGGTATAGAAGATGGTTATAGTAATTGGTCAAGTTTATTGTTGTTTAATACAGAAGCAAATTATTGTAATGGAGATCATTTTTACGATACAGGGGGGGAGTTTGGGAATTATACTAACAATGAAAATTATACAACTATAATAACTCCAGAATCTACAAACGATAGAGTAAGGATTATTTTTGAAAGTTTGTCTTTGGAGTCTTGTTGTGATAGGTTAACGGTATACGATGGACCGGATGAAGGTTTTCCGTTATTAGGCGTATTTACATCTTTACCCTTAGAACCTTTAATATCAACTCATGAGAGTGGAGCTTTAACTTTTAACTTTCGGTCGGATTTTAGTTTTACTAGCAGTGGGTGGGATGCTTTTGTAATTTGTGAACCTAAACCTAACTGTACTGCTCCAATTAATTTAAGTGTTAATAATGTATTAGGGAAAACAGCAGAATTAGAATGGAATCAAATTGATAGTGGTACGAATTCATGGACGATTGAATACGGTGCTACAGGATTTGTACTAGGTACGGGTACTGTTATTACTTCTGCTACTACCAATAAAACAATATCTAGCTTAGTGCCAGAAACTATTTACGAAGTTTATTTAAAATCTAATTGTAATATAGGAGGCTTTAGTGAAGTGGTTGGGCCTATTAGTTTTCAAACAACCGAGTCTTGTTTAGTTCCAACTAATTTTAGTTTTTCTAGTACTACATCAGAATCAGCTCTTTTAACTTGGGATAATTCTACAGCTGTTACAGAGTGGGAAATAGAGTATAACGACTTGCCTTTCTCCCCAGGTACAGGAATAGGCAATAAGCAAATAGTTGAAGCTAATTCTATAACATTAGAAAACCTAAATTCTAATACTAGGTATTATGCTTTTATAAGAGCTGACTGTGGTATAGAAGATGGTTATAGTGATTGGTCAAGTTTATTATTGTTTAATACAGAAGCTGATTATTGTAATGGAGATCACTTTTACGATACAGGAGGGGAATTTGGTAATTATTCAATTAACGAGAATAACACTGTTGTGATAAGACCAAATGGAAGTGATCAAATAGTAAAAGTGTTTTTTAATAGTTTTGACTTAGAATTGGGTTATGATTTTCTTGCCATATATGATGGGGAAGATGATACTGGTAATTTGTTAGGAAGCTTTAGTGGATCAGAATTAATTAATACAGAATTTATATCTTCCCATACTTCAGGAGCTTTAATTTTTGTTTTTACATCAGATTCAATTGTTGTTGGAGAAGGCTGGGATGCGACAGTTACTTGCGAGCCTAAACCGAATTGCGCTGCTCCTACTAATTTTGAAAACACAAATGTATCGGGAACTACGGCTAATTTTAGATGGACACAAATAGATGTTGAAAATGGAGTAACTTTAGAATACGGGCTGGAAGGATTTGTTTTAGGGGAAGGAATAACTACAGTAACAAGCTCTAATTCTATAGAGATTATAGATTTACTAGCGGCAACAGTATATGATATTTACTTAACGAACAATTGTACTATTGGAGGGAATAGCTCTGTTGTAGGGCCAATAAGCTTTAAAACCAATTGTAATTTAGTCTCAGAAAATAACAATTTAATTGTTAATGGTAGTTTTGAATGTGACGATATTAGTAATTGGATTATTTCAGGAGAGAGTAGTTCGGGTAATTGTGCTGTTAATTTTGTTATTCAAGAAAATACTTTAGGTATTTGCGGATCTATTTCAGGAGAGATAACCCCTTCTAATGGAAATTATGCTGCTTTTACTTCATTTGACGGTAAGAGCAATACTAATTACACTATAAGTCAAGGGTTTAGAGTGCCTAGTAATATAGAAGAATTATCTAGTATTACACTTTCTTACGATTTTAAAGTAATTTATCGTATTCCAGCTACCCCTACATTACCTTTAGAGAGAGTATTTACAGCAAAAATTATTAGTGCAAGCGGTGAAAATTTAATTTCTGAAATTAAATTTGGATTCAGTACCGATAATAGTAGTAGAATAGAAACTAGAGAGAGTATTGACGTATTACCATTATTAACATCTTTAGAAGGGCAAGAAGTAACGCTTCAATTTAACGCTTATATTCCCGAATCATTTACAGGGCCATCCATAGCATTAATAGATAATGTGTCTTTAATTGTTGTATCAGAAAGCATTACTACAGAGCCTACTTTGTCAATTCCTGATTTAGTTGACTCGGGAACTATAAATACAGAAAATAGTTTTATTATTTATCCTAATCCAAATAAAGGATTATTCTTTGTAGATAATAAAAATGCTGTAAATGTTAATAGAATGGAAGTTTATAGCATTGAAGGTAGATTAATAGAAGTATTACTAGTAAATTCTTATTTAAAGACTATTGAAGCCAATATCTCCAATTTAGCTAGTGGTATTTATTTTATAAAATTATATACCAATATAGGTGTTACCACACATAGGATGATTATCCAAAAGTAATCTTAGACAGTATCCAAAATTTTGTGTAAACAAAATTTCAGCGGGTTTAACTTTTTAAAGTTGGACCCGTTTGTCAAATATAGTTAAGAACTGGTTAAGTATTAATCCCTAATTGTGAATTGGAGCTGTCCATTTTTTAGTAATCTGTATTAAGGCTAGATATACTGATTTTTTGAGAGCATCATCGGTTGGGAATGCCATTTTATTTTTAGTGTATTTCCTGATTTTACCATTTAGGTTTTCGATAAGGTTTGTTGTGTAAATGATTTTCCTAATCCCCAAAGGAAAGTCAAAAAACACAGTGAGTTCGTCCCAGTTCCTTTGTCGGGACTGTACTGTATACGGATATTCCATCCTCAATGTCAATTAAATGATAGCATTCTATCCAGTGTTCTTGAGTACGTAAACTTATGCCAGACTTTTTGTTAGAACTTTCTCGTGTTATTTCATGAAAATTAAAAACACCTATTGTACTCGCATATAATTATGGTATAGAAGTTAGAAAATATATTTTTTGTAGGAGTAATCTCTTTGTTATAATTTATACCTTTTATTTACGTTGTGTTTTTAATTGAGGAAACAAATAACAAGTTGATATAGAGTAAATAATGTTATTTTTTTCTGAAAGAACAAATCAAATCACTCAAAATTCAACTTAAAATGAAAACACAATCATTATTAATTCTATTTTTATTTTTATTTAAAATTAGTCATTCTCAAACCATTGATTCTGTAGGGTTAATACCTTGGCCTCAGGATCTTAAACAGAATACAGGGGTTCTTAGTCTTAATCTAGATAGTAAAATTATTTTTGAAACGCCGGAGCTAGAGAAAATTGCCGAAATTTTAAAAGAAGATATAAAAAAAAGAACAGGTTTAGTTTTAGAAATAAGCAATGGATCTTCTAAATCTGGAGATATCGAACTCTCTTTTAATGACTCGCTAAAAGAAGAAGAATACTCATTAACAGTAGCCGATAAAATTATTATAAAAGCTAAAAATTATAAATCTACCATATGGGCTATTTCAACCTTGATTCAAGCATTAGATAGTGATGCAAATCTGCAAAAAATGGAAATTGTAGATTCTCCAGATACTGCTTATCGTGGATTAATGATTGATCTTGCTAGAAACTGGCACACAACAAAAGATCTTGAAAATATAATTGATCTATGTAGATTGTATAAAATAAATTTTCTTCAATTACATTTAACGGATGATGCCTCTTTTACATTTCCTAGTACATTTTATCCTGAAATAGCAACTCCAAGTAAAAGTTACACATTACAAGAATTAAATGATTTAGAAAAGTATTCGCAAGATCGAGGTGTTACTATAATCCCAGAACTAGATGTTCCTGCGCATGCCAGTGCTATGATAAAAGCCTATCCGGAAATTTTTGAAATACCAGGTAAAGGTGGAATAATTAATTTTTCTTCAGAAGAAGTTTGGGGAGCTACAAAAACGTTAATAGACGAAATTGCTCAAGTTTTTAAATCCACTCCATATATTCATATAGGAGGAGATGAAGCTAATCTTTCAGGATTAGAAAGTAATGATGATTTTATTAGAGCTATTGATAAGTATGATGTTGGAGATGTTCAAGGGCTTTTTAATTATTTTATTAATCAAGTAAATAGTTATGTGAAAAATAATGGTAAAAAAACAATAATATGGGAAGGTTTTAATCCTAGGAAAAGAGGTGCAGCAAGATTGGATACAGATATTACTATTTGTCCTTTTGATAATCATACT
>CALGNG010000007.1 GCA_937958735.1 uncultured Aquimarina sp.
AATTGCTTCAGGAGACAAAGTAGAGATTAATGATGTAATTTGTACTTGGGATCCATATAATGGTGTAATTGTTTCTGAATTCCCAGGATCTATTAAGTACGATAATTTAGAGCAGGGAGTTAATTACCAAGTGGAAATTGATGAACAAACAGGTTTCCAAGAAAAAGTAATATCAGAATCTAGGGATAAGAAAAAAATCCCAAGTTTACTTGTAATGGGTAAAGGAGACGAAGTATTACGTTCTTACAACTTACCTTTAGGTGCACACTTAATGGTAGACGATGGCGAGAAAATAAAAGAAGGTAAGGTGTTAGTTAAAATTCCTCGTAAATCTGCAAAAGCAGGTGATATTACAGGGGGTCTTCCACGTGTAACCGAATTATTTGAAGCTCGTAACCCTTCTAATCCAGCAGTAGTTTCTGAAATTGACGGTGTAGTTTCTTTTGGAAAAATTAAGCGTGGTAATAGAGAGATTATAGTAGAATCCCGTTTAGGTGATATTAAGAAATACTTGGTTAAATTATCTAACCAGATATTAGTACAAGAAAATGACTTTGTGCGTGCAGGAATGCAGTTATCCGATGGGGCTGTAGCACCAGTAGATATTTTAAAAATACAAGGGCCTTCTGCGGTACAACAATACTTAGTAAACGAAGTACAAGAAGTATATAGATTACAAGGGGTGAAGATTAACGATAAGCACTTTGAGGTAGTTGTACGTCAGATGATGCGTAAAGTTCAAATTCAAGATCCAGGTGATACTATTTTCTTAGAAAATCAACTAATTCATAAATCAGACTTTATTGTTGAAAATGATCAAATTTTTGGTAAAAAAGTGATTGAAGATGCAGGGGAAAGTAGTAATCTAAGAGCAGGTCAAATTGTTACACCGCGTCAATTAAGAGACGAAAACTCTATTTTACGTAGAGAAGATAAGCAGTTAGTAGTAGCTAGAGAAGCTTCTCCAGCAACAGCAACTCCTATCTTACAGGGTATTACAAGAGCTTCGTTACAAACTAAATCGTTTATTTCTGCGGCATCCTTCCAGGAAACCACTAAAGTATTAAACGAAGCAGCAGTAAGCGGTAAAGAGGATTACTTAGAAGGATTGAAGGAAAATGTAATTGTAGGTAAGAAAATACCAGCAGGTACAGGTATGCGTAAATACGATTCAATTATTGTAGGCTCTAAAGACGAGTACGACACACGTAAGCAAAATGTAGAAGAAAAAATGAATTTTAACTAATAGAAATGGCTCAAGAGCAAGATAATACTAAAAGTTTAAATATAGAGATTGATGAACAAACAGCAGAAGGTACTTATAGTAACTTAGCTATTATTAATCATTCAGTTTCAGAGTTTGTAGTGGATTTTATAAATATAATGCCTGGTAACCCGAAAAGTAAGGTTAAAAGTAGGATTATTTTAACACCACAACATGTTAAACGTTTGGTTAATGCTTTAAGTGATAATATTAATAAATTTGAAAAGGAACACGGTAAGATTAAAGATTACGATAATCCACCAATTCCTTTAAATTTTGGTCCAACAGGACAAGCTTAACAAAAAAGCCTCGAATTTTATTCGAGGCTTTTTTTATGACTATCTATTTTAAAATTTATTAAAGCTTATTTCTGTAAGTTATAAAATAGTGTGATTCGTAAAAATGTCTTTTTTAAACAGTGTGGTTTATTTTTGAAAAATTAAAGACATACATCGTTATAGTTTTTTTTTATTGAAAATAGTGTTTTTAGTAGATTTTAATGATAATTACAAAAAAACCGACTTAAATAATCTTATTTAAGTCGGTTTTTTTTGTTTTAATATAAAGTTAGTCTATTAGGTGTTTTAAAGTTTCTTAAAACACCTAATATGGGTTAATTAACGAAATTATTTTTGATAGCCTTTATTTTTGTGAATTTAAAACTCAGAAGTAAAATGAAATTTTAAATTTTTAAATTTATCCTGTGTCATCTGTAAGCTAAATTGCGAATCAGATAAAAACACCAATTGTCCTTTTTTGTCTTGAGCTAAGAATTTACTTTTAATACGTTTAAATTCTTTAAACTCTTCGCTTTTTGGATCTTCGGCTTCAATCCAACAAGCTTTATAAACATTTAGATTTTCATAGCTACATTTAGCTCCATATTCGTGCTCTAAGCGGTATTGAATCACTTCATATTGTAAGGCTCCTACTGTACCAATTACTTTTCTGCCATTTAGATCTAAGGTGAATAGTTGAGCAACACCTTCGTCCATTAATTGATCTATACCTTTAGCTAATTGTTTGGATTTTAGCGGATCTGCGTTGTTAATATATCTAAAATGCTCGGGAGAAAAACTAGGAATCCCTTTATAGCGTAGCTCTTCCCCAGAGGTTAAGGTATCTCCAATCTTAAAATTCCCAGTATCGTGTATACCTACTATATCACCTGCATAAGAAATATCTACAATTTCTTTTTTTTCTGCAAAAAAAGCATTAGGACTAGAAAACTTCATTTTTTTGCCTAATCGAGTATGTAAATAAGGTGTATTTCTTTCAAAAGTTCCCGATACAATTTTAATAAAGGCTAATCGATCCCTGTGTTTAGGATCCATATTAGCGTGTATTTTAAAAACAAAACCAGTAAATTTTTTCTCCTGTGGGATTACCTCTCTAATATCACTCTCTTTAGGCCTAGGCATAGGAGCTATAGATATAAAACAATCTAAGAGCTCTCTTACTCCAAAGTTATTTAAAGCAGATCCAAAAAATACAGGTTGTAGATCTCCGTTTTGGTAAGCTTCTTTGTCAAATTCAGGATAAATACCAGTAACCAATTCTACTTCTTCTCTAAGAGTGTTAGCACTTGTTTTTCCAACCAATTTATCCAGCTTAGAATCGGATAAATCGTTTATTTTTACGGTATTGAAAATATTGTTGGAAGCGTTGTCTTCAAATAAATTAATGTTTTTCTCCCAAATATTATAAATACCTTTAAAATCGTATCCCATTCCTATAGGGAAGCTTAAAGGAGTAACCTTAAGACCTAATTTTTGTTCTACTTCATCCAATAAATCAAAAGCATCTTTTCCTTCTCTATCCATTTTGTTAATGAATACAATCATAGGTATTTTGCGCATACGGCATACAGAAACTAATTTTTCTGTTTGTTCCTCGACACCTTTAGCTACATCTATTACTACAATAACACTATCAACAGCAGTTAGTGTTCTAAAAGTATCCTCGGCAAAATCTTTGTGACCAGGGGTGTCTAAAATATTGATTTTTATATCCTTATATTCAAAAGCTAAGACAGAGGTTGCTACAGATATTCCACGCTGTCTTTCTATTTCCATGAAATCACTAGTGGCACCCTTCTTTATTTTATTAGATTTTACTGCTCCAGCTTCCTGTATAGCTCCTCCAAAATAAAGTAATTTTTCCGTCAAGGTAGTTTTTCCAGCATCGGGATGCGAGACAATTCCAAATGTTCTTCTACGTTTAATTTCCTCTTCAAAAGACAATTTCATAAACTATAATTTAGTTTTACAAAAGTCAAGTTAAAAAGTTTAAAAAACAATATTTATTGTTTTTTAAACTTTTTAATAAATTTTGGCACTTTAACGATCTTCCTGTTACGTTTAACGAATAAATGGTTTTTATTGGTTGTTTTTGATTACAGAAATGGCTTTTTAATGTTTATTTGTCCCTTGTGAGCCCTTGTTTTATAAGGGTTTGTGTTAATTAATTGATAATCAGAAAATTAGATTATATGAAGATTTTTACGCTCTTTATTGAATGTTTATTCTTTAAGAAAAATTTGAAAATAGTACTACTTTTAGCTTTTTTTGTTTCTTTTCACGCTCAATCTCAAGATACGGATTCTGATGGTGTGGCAGATATTAACGAATTTAGTTGTCCTGCTGGAAATGTTACTCCTGGAGTTGTGCCAACAGGTAATTTGGCTAGTCCAGGTTGTAATACTACGAATCAATCAGGTAGAATAGACGACATATATATTGTAGATGATCCGTCGGGAGCAAGATTAGTAAGTGTAGATCTTGATTATCAAGTAACAGGTTCTGCTATATTTACTTGTGGTTCAGCTTCAGGAGGAGCAGGTTTTGCAAATCACAATGGAGTAAGTGTATTAGATCTTCAGCCTAGTGGTGCTTTGCCAGTTCCTTCAAATAGATTGATTAATGTAAGAGCGTCAAGAACTAATTTTGATGCAGGGGATTTAGGTATTTATACTTTCTCTTTTTCTCAGCCGGTAGGTAATGTAAGCTTTAGTTGGGGAGGATTAGATTTAGGTGATGTTGTTAGTTTTGAGGCTTTTAATGGTGGTGTTGGTGTAAATACGAATATACAATTAACTACATTAAGTGCGGCTGATTCGGATGTTGTTTCTAATAATGCCTTGGTTACAGAGGTGCAATCTTCGGCAAATGCAGCTAATGCTCCTGCTAATTCGGTTAGAGTTACTGCAGCAAATGTTATTGATAGAATTGTTATAAGAACAGCTAAAAGAGCTCCGACTAGAGGAAATGTAACAATGCAATTCTTTTTGTTGGATTATTGTGTGTTAGTGGATACAGATGGAGATGGTGATTTTGATTTTAACGATGTAGATAGTGATAATGATGGTTGTTTAGATTTAGAGGAAAATCCTACAAATATTGCAAATGCTTCTACAGAAGCAACGACTCCTTTAAGAATTTTAATTAATACAAATCCTACTGCTCAAACGGTAACAGAAGGGCAATCTGCTGTTTTTTCAGTGGTAGCAGAAGCTCAGACCACAACAATTTTTAATGCTAGTGGGAATCCTAACTATACGGCAGGAACTAATGTTGATGCAGGTTTAAGATTTCAATGGCAGGTAGATCAAGCGCCAATAGGTGGAGGTTTTGTTAATTTGGTTGGGGAGACTGCGGCAACATTAACATTAACAGATGTTTCAACTAGTATGGATGGTAATCGTTACCGAGTAATAGTTTCTCATATAGACCATAATTGTACTGTAAAT
>CALGNG010000008.1 GCA_937958735.1 uncultured Aquimarina sp.
AGAAGATAAAGGCAATATGGTACATCTTTACCTAAACTACAATAAACCATTTAAGCTACAGGGCTTTAGATTTTGGGCTATATTATTGAGCATGTTTTTTTTAGGGATAATTATTTGGATGCATAAAACATTTAATAATAAAGTAATTACGTTAATTACTTTTTGCAGTGTAACTGCTTTTTATGCAATAAATAAGTTGTCGGCATTAACCTTTTTTGGAGAGGCAATGCATCTTAAAAGTTTTTTTAGCTTGCCATTTACTAATTTTTATTTGAATAATCCACATTATAAAAACACCCCTTATATTATTTCTACAGGTTTGCATAATAATGAAATTTTAGTTTTTTTATTGCTGCCTCTATTGTTGTTTACTTTAGCAATATTTTATTTTAGACTTAAAGAAACCGAGATATAATATGGAATTACGATCTAAAAAAAGCGCGTCTATCTATATCCAAATAGCCCAGAATATTTGCGATAAAATATTAAGGGAAGAATATAAAGCTTCAGAAAAAATAGTGAGTATTAGAGAAATGGCTGTGCTATTGGAGGTAAATCCTAATACTGTACAACGCTCTTACGAGTGGCTACAACAGCAAGAAATTATAGTAACCCAAAGAGGAAGAGGGTATTTTGTAACCGAAAAAGCAAAGGACATTGTAATGGAATTAAGAAAACAACAATTTATAGAGGAGGTATTACCCAATGTTTTTAAAAACATGGATCTTTTAAAAATAGAAATAGGGGATATTAAAGAAAAGTACGAATCTTTTTTAAAAAATAAATCAAATGAAAACTAGTAATATTTTAATTATAGCGTTAGTAGCTTTTGTAATAGGAGCATTGGTGTACGAAAAAGTGCTGCTGTTAGAAGCGAGTAAAAAAATAGACCAGACCATTCCTTTTGGAGATTATAACAATGTAGTCCCGTTAGAGTTTAGCCATATTGCTGTTTCTGGAGGCAATAGCAGAGTGGGAATAGGGGTACACCAAAGCGAAGCTTCGGAAATAAGGTATAAGGATCTAAATCAAGAACAGTTTACCCATCGTGTAGTTAACGATACTCTTTATATTAAATTTAAAGATGGATTAACTAGATCTAAAGCAGATCGATGGACCTACGAAAAAGTAATCGTAAAGTATAAAAAGATAGATTCCTATACTTTTGAGGATAGCCAGGGATTTTTTTTTGCCAAAGACCTGTCTATCCTTAAACTAATAGGGTCTGGGATAAGCCTATTAAATATACACTTAAATAAAATAGATTCTTTAGATATTAAGGTTTCGGATTATACAAAAATTAGAGGTAATAAACCCTCGAATACTAATTATCTAAACGTAAAAGCCAACAACAAGTCGTTTATAAAGTTTAATATTTCTGTAGCAAAACAAAAGAATATTAATAAAGAAGAAGAGGCAAAGGTCTTTCTTTAAATAACTTAAAGCATAGGTTATAAAAATTAAAATTTTAGTAACAGTAATATTTTGGATTGTAGTGGAGTGTGTTATGGAAGCCTAACCTATAAACGAAGCCAGATTTATAAATATGGGAGAGTTACCATAAGAGGGGATAATAGAGGAAAGTAGTAATTCTTTTTTTATACGATGGATCTAGTAGCACTCTAAGCCAATAGGGTAATGCTATCTATCCAGGTTGGGAAAAAGATTTTGTTTTGATAAACTAGGATCAAAGGGAAGGAAGAAGAATGCAAAAAATACTTTTGTTACCCAATGCAGGCCATGGATTTAATTAATATATTATAGATAAGCAGTACGAAGTATTAATGCAATAGGGTCTTTTTTAAATAGAAATTATTCCTTTAAACATATCTTGTAATATTCTAAAAAAATAGTAGTTACTTTAGGCAACCAATACACCATAATATCTAAAAAATCATGAAACACTTTTTAGTCTTACTTTTAACGCTATGTTCGTCTTTAGTTTTTGGGCAAAGCAAAATATTAGAATATACATCGGAAACCCTTATACCTAAGGATAGTACCGTAGTAAGGGGTAAGTTATCTAATGGGCTAAAATATTATATTCAAAAAAACGACCGTCCTAAAAAAACGGTGGAAATGCGCTTAATTATTAAAGTAGGATCGCTGCAAGAGGAAGACGACCAGTTAGGAGTAGCTCATATTTTAGAGCATATGCTATTTAATGGAACCAAAAACTTCCCCAAACATAAGCTTATAGAATACTTAGAAAATATAGGACTAAAATTTGGAGCAGATCTTAATGCCCATACAGGTTTCGACGAAACGGTATACAAACTAAGTATTCCTACAGACGATATAGAAAAAGTAAATACGGCTTTTCAGATCCTAGAAGATTGGGCACATAACGCTCTATTGGATGATACCGAGATTAATGCAGAAAGAGGAGTGGTAATAGAGGAATACCGTTTAAGACAAAAAGGAGTTTTCGAAAGAGTGTATGCCAAATATTACGACAAAGTTTACGAAGGTACAAGAGAAATAAAACGTTTCCCTATTGGTACAGAAGAGAGTATTCTTAATTTTAAACCACAAAGGCTTAAAGATTTTTATGCAGATTGGTACCGTCCCAATTTAATGGGAATTGCCATTAGTGGGGATATAGATATGGCTTACGCCGAAGAAAAAATAAAACAGCATTTTACAAAACTAGAAAACCCAAAAGACGAAAAATTGTTACAAGACTTTGGTGGTTTGCCAGTAAAAGAAGCAAAGCAAATACTAGTACTATCGGATCCAGAAATTACTAATAATAACTTTTATATTTCTTTTGTAGATAAAGAAAGGGAAGCGGTAGACGGTGCTAGAGTAGAAGAAAATTACGAGAGTATTGTAACCAGTTGTTTAAACCAAATGCTAAACCAACGTTTTACAGAACTAGCCTACGGGAAAACCCCACCATTTATTAGCGCTAGTGTATACAGGTCTGGAAGTATAGTAGCTAATCAAGCCTCTTTTGGAGGAAGGGTATCCTATGCAGAAGGTAAATTCGAAACGGCATTAAAAGCCGTTTATACAGAATTGGAACGCGCCAAACGTTTTGGGTTTACAGCAAAAGAATTGGCCGATGCTAAAAAAAATATATTAGCCAATAACGAAACCTACTATAATAAAAGAAACGAACGATATTCTAAAAATCTAGTTGGTGCATTATTGTCCGAATATAAAAAGGATTGGGTAACGGTACCTGTAGATTGGAATTATGAGTTTACAAACAAAGCAGTAGAAAAAATTAACCTGCAAGAAGTAGAAGCACAGTATAAAAAGTACTACCATGCCTATAACCAAAAGCTGTTGGTGGTAGTGCCTAAAAAAGAGGACACTTCAATTCCAAGTAAAGACGCTATAGCAGTTAGTATTAAAGAAGTAGAAGGCAGCACAGCTATAGAAGGGTATAAAGATGCACAATTATCTACAACATTAATAAAAGAGTTATCACCCCAAGGCACTATTGTATTAGAAGAAAGTCTAGCCTATAATATTAAAAAAATAGTGTTAAGCAACGGTGTTGAGGTGTACTACAAGAAAACTAATTTTGATACCGACCATATAGCCTTTAAAGCTTATAGTTATGGAGGGAAATCTTTACTTTCTAATTCGGAAATTAAAAGTATTGGAAATATTCAAAATTTAGTAAAAACCACGGGGATTGGTGGTTTTAAAAATCACGAGCTTCAAAAAGTATTAGCAGGTAAAAAAGCCAATGTAAATTCTTTTGTAAGTGCCTACGACGAAAACCTAGGAGGAAAAGCTAAGGTGGTAGATATGGAGACTTTTTTTAAATTAATCTACTTAAACTTTACGGGTATAAATAAAGACGAAGAAAGTTATAGAACGGTTACCAATAAAATAAAAGAGAATCTTAAAAATAATGGATTAAACCCTAAGCGTGTTTTTCAAAATGCCATAACCAATGCCTACCAAGAAGAAAATCCACGTTATGTAAATTTATACGAGAATCATAATTTTGCGAAAATTATAGATAGCACTTCTTACGATAAAGCTTACGATTACTTTACAAAACGATTTGCCAATGCTGGAGATTTTAAATTCTTTTTTGTGGGGGATTTTAAAGAAGAAGACCTAAAAACCTATGTAAAAACCTATATAGGATCTTTACCAAGTACTAAAGAAAGAGAAAAATACCAACTACATAAATTTAATAAAAAGCCAAGTAATAAAAATATTATTGTAAACAAAGGTTTAGCAGATAAAGCTGTATTACAAATTAGATACAGTACAGAAGCTAAGAGTAACACAAAAGAGAAAAAAGCAATGAAAATTTTTGCAACCATATTGCAAAGAAAATTGCGAAACAAAATTAGAGAAGAAAAAGCGGGTACCTATGGTATTAGAGCCCGATTTGGATACCACCTTAGACCTATCCCAAAATACTCTGGATACATAGGTTTCGAATGCGATCCAAAAAGTATAGAAACTTTAAAAAAAGAGGTATTAGAAGTAGTAGCCAATTTTAAAAAAGAAGGGCCTACAAAAGAGGAGGTAGAAAGTGTATTAGAGCAGTGGGCTTTAGGTCGTAAAAAGAGTTTAGAACAAAACGATTTTTGGTTAGGAAGAATAAAGAATCAAGTATATTGGAATAAACCAATAGAAAATCTTTTTAAAGCCGATAAAATAAACAAAACCATAACGGCAAAGTTTGTAAAAAAGACAGCGAAAAAATACGTCGGAGCACCAGAATTAATAGCACAATTATTACCTCAAAAAAAGGATGTTGTTAATGCTAAAGAATAAGTTTGATATTATAAAATACTTTTAAGCTAGTATCCGAAGTTTTAATACTATTTTAAGTCTTAAATTTATGGTGTAGTACAATGTAAACACTGTTTGTTGGTGTAGCCTTAAAATATAAAAAAGGGTAGCAATTTTAAATTGCTACTCTTTTTAGTTAGTGTAAAAATAGTGTTAAATAAAAACATCTAGATTATCCACGTAAATCTTCACAATCTA
>CALGNG010000009.1 GCA_937958735.1 uncultured Aquimarina sp.
CTGTTCCTTCGCTAGTTCTAATAGGAGAGAAATCTACGATATCACCACCTTTTTCGTACTGTGGGTTTTTAGTAAATTTACCTGTACATCTTCCACCTAGACTTGTTTCTTTCCACTCTTGTCCGTAAGCTATTTTTAAATAGTACTTCCCAGCTGGAATATTTTTCATATCGTGATTGTCTCCTGCTTTTATAAAGGCAATACGGTAGGTAACTTCTTCGCCATTAGGGTTGTCTATTTTAATTAATTTAACAACTGCTTCCGTTTCCGAACCTTCGTTTTTAATTTTTAAATGGTTATCCATTTTATAGTCAAACTCTGGTACAATATTTAAACATTGTGGTGTTTCTCCTGTTTCGTATTCTGTTTCGTCCCAATCGTCATATTGATTAGAAGACGAAGAAGATTCCACCGGAACTTCTACTTCTACCTCTACCACTTTTTGTACAATTTTGGTTTTTACCACCGTAGTACCCGCAATAGCAATTAAATCCGAACTTTTCATAAAACCATTGGTTACACCAACTTGTACTGCCCACCACTCTCCATAAGAGTCGTCCATTAACTGTACCTGATCTCCTTTATTAAGTTCAGCAATAACATTAAAATTAGATTTTGGTCCACTTCGCATAAATGTAGTAGGTACAGATACGAAGTAAAGTTCTTCTTGAGCTATTAGTTGAGTTAGACTTAAACTCAGAAAAACAACGATTGAGGCTAGAATTGTTTTCATATTTTGTGTATTAAAGTTCTTAACATGTATTTCAATTAATGTGCCAAAATAAGGCATTCTATCAATTTCAATATTCAAATGTAGTTAAAATTAACGATAAATCCGATAAAAAGCACTTTTTTAACATATAAATACATTTAGTGAAGCAATATACAAATAAATTTTAATTTTATTAATTATTATTGAAACCACTTAAATACTTAATGTTTTGTAAATCTCTTCTTTAGCAAGAAGTCTATAGGTTCCTACTGGCGTATTTTCCAATTTTATATCCATAATCCTAACTCGTTTTAGTTTTACTACTTCGTATCCTAAATATTCGCACATTCTACGAATTTGTCTATTTAAACCTTGAGTTAGCACAATTCTAAAGGTGAATTTGGTAATAGCTTCTACCTCGCAAGCTTTCGTTACCGTATCTAAAATAGGAACACCATTTCCCATACGTTTTACAAAGTCTGGGTTTACTAGTTTGTCTACCGTAACAATATATTCTTTTTCGTGGTTGTACCTAGAGCGTAAAATTTTATTTACTACATCTCCATCGCTAGTTAACAAAATTAAACCCTCGCTAGGCTTGTCTAACCTACCTATAGGAAAAATACGTTGCGGAAAATTAATATAGTCTATTATATTATCTTGATCCCTTACATCTGTAGTACACACTACCCCTACTGGCTTGTTAAAGGCTAAATAAACAGGGGCTTTATTGGAATCTTGTACTTTTTCGCCATCTATATAAATACGATCTTCTGGACTTACTTTTTGCCCCATAACAGGTAGCGCGTCGTTTACCAAAATACGCTCTTCTGCGATTAGCTTATCGGCAGCCCTACGAGAACAATAGCCTATTTCGCTTAGGTATTTATTTAATCGGGTTACTGTAATTTTTTCCAATACTATTTTTTTTACTATTTATATAAATGCTTTTTGGACAACTATACCTATTATATTAGCCTTCCTTTTTATACTACTTAAGGTTTCTTGGACTATCTTGATATTGCTCTGAGCTCTTCTTTTATAAACTACCTTCTATTAATCTTCTAAAACTAGTTCTGTAGCATAGCCCTTTATATTACCAATATTTTCACAAAGATAAGTATTTACCTTATTTTTTTACAGCTTTAAATTCCAACACAAAAAAAAGCCCTTCGCATAGCAAAGGGCTTTCCTTAATATATAATTAATCTTTTTCTTAACTTAACTAGAAAGAGTAAACAGCTCCTAATACGAAAGAAGCTAAAGATTTTTCGAAATCTCCATCTGAATCTTCAAAAGTATTTTCAGATGCAGCATCTAAACGTAGTTCTGGCTTCAAGGTTAAACCTCCTACAGTATAAGAACCAGTTAAAGTAACAGCAAAAACTTGCGATTCATTATCATCATCTACTCCTAAATCTGTACCAAAATCACCTCCTAATGTTCCAAAAAACTCAGTTCTTAAACCTAGTGAAAAATCTTCTGAAAGAGCATACTGAGGGTATAATGCTACACCATAAAAACCAGCATCTTCTGCATTACCAGAACCATCTTCCCCATCATCTTTAGTAGTATTATAAGAAGCATTAATTCCTAAATAAAAATTTTCTGCAACATCCCATCCAGTTGTTAAATCAACCTGAAAAGTTTCTTCATTACTAATTCCTTGACGTCCATAAAGGGCATTTAAGTAAGCACTTCCCGAATCATTAGAATATCCTAATTGACCACCAAATGTATATTTCCCGTTTGCATTAGATTCTGTAAAATCTGTTGAATTTAAAATTGCCCCCATTACAGACCAGTTATCGTCTATTGCATAGTCTACTTTTAAACCTGTGTGAGAAAACGGCCCATAAGAAAACAAATAAGATGTAGAGTAGTTAAAGTTTCCTGTTGGAGAAATTACTTCGTATCCTAAAAAGGTATTAAAGTTACCTAAAGTAAATGTTACAGATTCAGATGCTGCATAAGTAACATATAATTGGTTAACCGCTGCATTCAAATCACTAGACCCTACTGCATCATCACCTCTACCTGACACAAATACTGCATCAGCCCCTCTTGGTCCAAAACCTAAGTCGGCTACAAAACCTACTTTACCTACTTGCTTAGAAGCTATTAAGTTTACAAAACCTAATGCAAAACCATCTTGGTTTGCAAAAGAAGTTCCTGGTGCTACAGCATCCGAACCGTTACGACCATTAATGTTAGTTCTAAAATAAGTATCTACAGAACCTGTTAGTTCGATTCCTTTTGATACTTCTTCTTCTTCTTGTGCTGTTGCAGAAAATCCTGCTAAGGCGATTGCTGCAAGAGCAGCTCCTCTAAAGAAATTTTTTTTCATAATAATAGTTAATAGTTAAATACTTTTTCTCAGTAATATAAGTATTAGTACTTATATTGTGTCAAAAGTAAAATATCGTATTCTAGCTACCAAAAGAAAGTTAGTATAATGAATTATTTTTATTGATTTTTCAACAATACACAAAAAAAACCCTTATAAAATGTTAAAAAAAAGCTTTTATTACTTATAATCATAAAAAAAAAACAATCCTAAATCTTGCTTAACCATTAAATATTTATACAAATTGGTCTACTGGGGTATATATTATCTACGTATTATTGCTGCTTGGGAATATAAACAATAGAGTCTTTAACATAAGAGTTAGGCATACTGTCCTGGATTGCTTGCTTTGGAATACGAAACTTAATACTTTCTTTTTTACTTTTTATTACTAGTTTCTGTTTAAGCAATCCATTAATCTTTACCGGAATAGTAAACAGTGTTTTATATATTGCAGGCAGTTTATCTAACTTCTTTAGAATTTTTTCTTTAGCCCCTAATTGTAGTGTAAAGGTTGCTTCTATATATGCTTCTTTAAAACTCCATTGCAATACCGAAGCTTTATGGGCTCCTAGTCCATAGATGTGCTGTACTACTAAGGTGTCCGATATAAAATAGTTTTCTATGGATACTGTTTTTTTAGAATTGTCTTCTATTTTAAAGACTTTAGAAAGTACGTCTACATTTTCTATTACTTCTATTTTATGGTTTTTAAAAACAGGCCAATTTTTCCAATAACCAAAATTGGTAATGTTTTGTATAGCTGCTTTACTAAGGTGTTTAGAATAGGCTTGCCTATGGGTAACTATTTGTTTCGAGGGTTGCACGGCTAGGTATACGTTTCCGAAAATAAAAAACAAAGCTCCTAATATAAATAGGACACGAACTATTTTTCCCATTATTAATTTATTATTAAGTTTTTAAACCTTTATATTCCATATCCATATTTGTCTTATACTAAAAAAAGATTCTTAACACTTCTAAAGTTAACTACCTTTTGGATATTCGTAATATTACATTCTAAAACAAAAGAGTAGTAACTTAAAAATTAAGGTATACTTTTAGCCCAAAAAGAAATACTACAAAGAGTATGAAGAATATTAGTATCCAAAAACTGTTTTTGTAATGCTTTTTATGTGTATTCGTATCTTTTTTATAACTAAAAACCATAAGTGTTATAAAAGCTACCATAAAAAAAATCACAAAAATTATTCTGCCCGTAGTAAATTCCATAGGATGTTGTTTTAATCTAAAGACAAAGATAACACCAAAAATAGGACTGTTTTAACAATGGGTACGTAAGAATTTATGGAATGTTTTAAAACCAACTCTCTTTCTAATTCTTAGCATTGATTTATTAAAACACAAAACTCCCTATTAAAAATCAACATCAACAAACCTTATACCTAAGCAACCATGACAGGTCTTCTTTTGAAGATCTAAATATTAAATGTATATAGCTTGGCATAAAACAATACCTATATAATTCCATTCCCTTTTTTTACCTACAATACGCTATACTTGCTACATATATCGCTCTAATAACAAAACAGAATAATTTTTATTTGAAATTGTAATTTTCAAGATCTATATGCGTCTATTAGAGTGTTAGTTTAGTTAGTTATAGTTTAATTTGTTTTAGTTAATTTTTGAGTCTTAGTTAGTGTTTAGTTTTACTCAA
>CALGNG010000010.1 GCA_937958735.1 uncultured Aquimarina sp.
TGCCAGTAAAAACCTTTATGCTCTCCTTCTTTTTCTCCAGCAGCAATTTTAAAGTTATTAAGACCGTGGCCTATATCTCCACATAAAAGGTTCCCCATGTAAGGCAACATTTTATCTGCAGCTGCTTTTTCTTTTTGTGCCCAAAAACCAGTGCTCCATCTACAATCTCCAAAATTGATACTCTTTAATTTTACGAAAGGACTGTTAGAAGTATTCGTAATAGCTTCTGTATGTTTTTTTACTGTACTCATCTTTTTTAATTCTATAATTTAAAAAACTATTTTATTTTTTTGCAAATAAATTATTTTACTTCTTTAATTGCAATATCATCTATAAAAAATTTAGCGGCTCTTGACTTTGGTAAATCTCTCTTTCTAATCTCTATAGCAATGGCATCGTTTTTAGCTGATGCTTCTACTCTAGACATCTTCGCTTCTATAGTAATCCATTCTCTTCTTGGTAATTTACTAATATCCGCAAATTTAACTTCTACTTTAGGATTTTGCAACACCATATAAATATTGTTTGGAACCACTCCTTGGTCTAGCCAAACTTTAGCCGACACTTTATAAGATCCTGCTTTTAAATCTAAAGATCCTGCAGGAGCTAAAGCTACTGCTTTTGGAAGCTCAAATTTTTCTGTTTTGCTGTATCCTTCAAATTTCAAACTATTTACTCCTTTATGGTAATCTCCATAGGTAATCGATAAATATTTTGATGCCGCTTTGTCTATATTCCAAAATTTCTGATAATCATTTGGTGTAGAGTCTTCAGGTAATAAGGTTAACGGTCTTCCATTTTCTTCAAATAAAATTGGTCCTTCAAAACCATAAAAAGCACCATCTGCAGCTAATAGATTATCCGATGGTTTTTGCCAAACTCTCATATACTCTATTTCAAAGTCTACTGGCAACTCTTCTTTATGTGGTAATCCTAACCAGTGGAAAATTTCTGAATCTAACCAAATTTCCATAGGGTTATTTAAAACAAAAGCAGTTCCTAATCGATCCTGCGTAAAATGACGAATCATTTTACCATCTATAAATAGCTTTAAATAATCCACACCCCATTCTGCACCATATACATGAAAATCGTCTGCGGTTCTAAAATCTAAATTTTCTACATGGTTAAAAATTTTTGTAGGTCTTTGTGCTGGTGGACTCCAATCATGTGCTGTTGCTAAATAAGAATCTTCACGGATATTCCCACTTTTATTTTTAGGATTTCCCATTAATTCATACACATCTAACTCTTGCTCATGTCCAATTGCCCAAAAAGCACCTGTAATTGCCGCGTTACCTACTTTAGATTTTACTTCCATATAACCATACAAAAAACGCTTATTGGTTAATACCCCTGCTGTAGTTATTGGCATTGGCTGCTGGTTCTTATAAACTCCATATTTAGAAGCCCCCATATTCCCATCTCCATAAAACTCGTCTACAAAGTTATAATCTGGCTCCCATTGGGTTCTTAATTTAAGCTTACCCTCTTCTACAATAACATTGTGTGGTACAAACTGTGCTGGAGCCCTACCTTTCCAAATGTAATACTCATTATTCAAACCTTCTATAAACCACTTTTTAGTATCTAAGGATGTTCCATTAAATTCATCACTAATTTCTTCGTTTAGAACCCAACCATCTTTATTCTTAGGATCTGTATGTGGATAGAATTTAGATATAGGTATTGATCTATCTTGTACAACCTTTTTAGCAGCGTTAGCTGTGCTATTAGAAGAACAGCTAATATTTAATAGTAAAGATATTCCTGCTAACAGGATTAGAGCAAAGCTTTTAACTTTAATCATACTATAATGCTTAATTTTTTAAATTATTTTACTTCTCTAATAGCAATATCGTCTATCAAAAATTTTGCCGCTTTGGTCTCTGGAAGGTCTTTTTTTCTAATTTCTATTACCATACCATCGTTAGCCTTGGAAGCTAATTCTCTATAAAAATTAGTTTCTAAAGTTATCCAACCTCTTCTTTCTTGCTTTCCTAGATCTGTAAAAACCAATTCTTGCTTCGGATTTTGCAATATTACGTAAATTTTATCAGCTATTCTGCCTTTATCTAACCACACTTTCATGGACAAAGTATAGTTCCCTTTAGGTATATCTAAAGCTCCCTCCGGCGAGTTAATACTAACTTTTTCTACTTCTAAATGTTCGTTTTTACCATATCCAGAAAACTTTAAACTATTTACCCCTGTAGCATAGTCTCCATGGATTATAGTTAAATATTTTTTAGACTCCTCGTTAAACAACCAAAATTTTTGATAATCGTTAGCTATAGAATCTTCAGGCACCATTGTTAAAGGTCTTGGGTTTTCTTCATAAAGAATAGGCCCTTCAAAACCATAAAAAGCAGGAGCTATTAAATTATCTGAAGGCTTTTGCCAAACCCTCATATACTCTATTTCAAAATCTACTGGTAATTCTTCTTTATGTGGCGTACCATACCATTTAAAAATTTCTGAATCCAACCATACCTCCATAGGATTATTAAGTACCCAATCTGTACCTACCTCGTCTTGAGTTATGGAATGTATTAGTTTGCCATCTATAAATAATTTAAGATAATCTACTCCCCACTCTGCACCATAGACATGAAAATCGTCTGCCGTTCTAAAGTCAAGCTTTTCTATATGATTAAAAACCTTAGTAGGTCTTACTGCTGGTGGACTCCAATCGTGAGCCGTAGCTAAAGAGGTGTCTTCTTTTATTTTCCCATCAATTTTTGGTTTTCCAATAAGCTCAAACACGTCTAACTCTTGTTCGTAACCAATACCCCAAAAAGCACCTGTAATACAGGCATTACCTACTTTGGACTTTACCTCCATATACCCGTGTAAAAAACGCTTTTTGGTAATAATTCCTGCTGTAGTAACGGGTAATGGTTTACCTTCTAAAACACCATAACCATCGTTATGTTTTCCGTCTGTATATTTTTCTTTTGCAAAAGAATAATCTGGCTCCCACTGTGTATGCAATTTAAGTATACCATTTTCTACTTTTACATTATGGGGTGCAAATTGAGAGGGAGCTCTACCTTTCCAAATATAATAATCGCCATTTTGTCCTTCTACAAACCATTTTGCCGTATCTAACTTTACCCCTTCAAATTCATCACTAATTGTCTTGTTAAGCACCCAGCCTCCAGAGTTTTCTAAATCCGAGTAAGGATAGAACTTTGATGTTGGAACTTTTATTTCTACAGGCTTTTCCTCTATTACCGATAAGTTCTTTTCTTTTTGTTTAGAACAACTGGAAACAAAAAATGCCGAAACAACTAATAATAAGGGAATACATGGTTTAAAATATACTTTCATTATATTTTTTTTATATTCTCCAAAATTAGTGAATTTCGGCATTTTAGATATAACTAAATTTTTAATTTTTCAACTCTTTATCTACTAAGTTTAGTTTGAATTTCTTCTAAAGAAAGCCCTTTAGTTTCTAGAAGGTATTTATAAAGTATAGCTAAACCAACCATTACGATACCTGCGTATATTATAAAAGTTGTTGCTGCTCCAAAGCTTTCCATTTCTAGAGGGAATAGATATTGTACCAAAGCACTAACTGTACTAGAAATTAAAGCAAATAATGGGATGGCAACTCCCCTGTTAGAAATAGGGAAAATTTCTGAAAGTAACACCCACATTATTGGTCCTATCGAAAAGTTAAATGCTGCTATAAAAGTTAAAATACTTAATAGTATTAATAACGAATTCATATGCGCTGTTTCTTTAAAAATAATACCCGAATTGTCTCGAGCAGATTCTGCCCCCAATATTTCAATTAAAGAGTTTTTAAACTTAATATCGCTAGTAAACTCTTTTCCTGCAATAGCTTTTAACTTATCTACACCAGGGATATCCTTCATTTTAACAATAGCACTTTCTGTAACTGTATAGGTTGCTTGTTTAAACCCTAGAGATACTGTAGAAATACTAATAATAAATTTAGAAAG
>CALGNG010000011.1 GCA_937958735.1 uncultured Aquimarina sp.
TAGAAAGATGTTGATAGTATCTTTCGGTTTTTAGCCACTAGACAAACCCCAAAGTTTAGTGGCTTTTTTATAACTATATCCTATTTTAAACAACAACAACAACAACAACAACAACAACAACAACAAAAAGTATTTAATCAGCAGTAGCAATCAAATTCAATATATATTCAGGACATTTAATAGGTCTATTTGTTTTCATAGATACAAATACTAGCACAGTATCTCCAGAAGATAATAATTCGTTGTTTTGATTATGAATCTCGTAAGTAAATTCAATCTTAGCAGTAGGCGATTTTTTTAAAACAGTAGTAATTGTAAGCTCGTCATCAAACAAAGCAGGTTTCTTAAACTGTGTAGACAAAGAAACCACAGGTAACATAATACCTTCCTCTTCCATTTTTTTATAAGAAATACCAATGTTATTAAGCCATTCAATACGCCCTATTTCAAAATATTGAGCATAATTGCCATGATAGACCACTCCCATTTGATCCGTTTCACCATATCTAACGCGTATAGTGCTTTTAGATGATAATTTATACATATTAATTAATTTTTAATTTTTAATTATGTTAAAATATTTAATAACTCTTATGTAAAAAAAAGAATAAAACCAATATGATTTTAATTTTTTTATATTCCATTTTGTTCACATATTTGTACTACTTCCATGAGGTACTTACCAAAAGGTAATTATTATCGTGATAAAGTCAATCAAACGCTTAAATAATAAATTACAATATAGACTATGACAGCAACTGTTGTATGGGAAAATTGCCTAACTTTTATAAAAGACAATATTTCTCCACAATCTTACCGGACTTGGTTTGAACCAACAAAAGCTGTTAAGTTAGCTAATAATGCGTTAAGCATACAAGTGCCTAGTAAATTCTTTTACGAGTGGTTAGAAGAACATTATGTTAAAATTTTAAAAAGTGCCCTTGTCAGAGAGCTAGGAGAAAATGCAAAACTGCTATATGTTATTAATATGGGGAGTTCGGAAAATGGAGATAAGGGAGAAATGGAACGTTTACCAAGTTCCAATAGGGCAAGTGTAAAACAGCAAGCTGTAAATGTACCAGTAAAAGTAAAAAACCCAGAACTAAGAAATCCGTTTGTTATACCAGGAATTAGAGATGTTAAGATAGACTCCCAATTAAATGTAAATTTCAATTTCGAAAACTTCTTAGAAGGAGATTCAAATAGATTAGCGCGTTCTGCAGGTTATGCTATAGCAAACAAGCCAGGGGGGACCTCTTTTAATCCGTTATTAATTTTTGGAGGGGTAGGTTTAGGGAAAACACACTTATCTCATGCGATAGGAGTAGAGGTAAAAGAGAAATTTCCGGAAAAAACAGTACTATACGTTTCGGCGGAAAAATTCACACAACAGTATATAGAATCAGTAAAGAAGAATAATAGAAACGATTTCATTCACTTTTATCAAATAATAGACGTATTAATCGTAGACGATGTTCAGTTTTTATCTGGTAAATCAGGAACCCAAGATGTGTTCTTTCATATATTCAATCATTTACATCAAAATGGTAAGCAAGTAATTCTAACAAGTGATAAGGCACCAGTAGATATGCAAGATATAGAGCAACGCTTATTATCTCGTTTTAAGTGGGGATTATCTGCAGAATTAAACTTTCCAGATTACGAAACCAGAGTAGCTATAATAAAAAACAAACTATTTCAAGACGGTGTAGAAATGCCAAGCGAAATAGTTCAGTTTTTAGCAAATAACATTAAAACCAATATTAGAGAATTAGAAGGAGCTATAATTTCATTAATAGCACATTCATCCTATAACAAAAGAGAAATCACCTTAGACCTAGCAAAAACTCTAGTAGAAAATTACGTTAAAAACACCAAGCGAGAAGTCTCTATAGAATACATTCAAAAAGTAGTAAGCGACTATTTCTCTATGGATGTAGAAACCCTTCAATCCAAAACACGTAAAAGGCATATTGTACAAGCAAGGCAATTAGCTATGTATTTCTCCAAAAAACTAACTAAAGCTTCTTTAGCAAGCATAGGTAGTCAAATAGGGAAAAGAGATCATGCCACCGTGCTTCATGCATGTAAAACCGTAGATAATCTAAGTACAACAGATAAGCAATTTAAGAAATACGTAGAAGACCTTACGCAAAAATTATCGTTATAATTTATGTGCAACTATAAAGTAAACGTTCTAATGGTGTGTTTGGGGAATATATGCAGATCCCCATTGGCAGAAGGGATACTAAAAAGTAAATTAGATCCATCGCGTTATTTGGTCTCCTCGGCAGGAACCGCAAACTACCATAAAGGAAAATTACCAGACAGTAGATCTATAGCAGTAGCAAGAAAAAATGGTGTTGATATTACAGATCAAAAAGCAGCTCAATTTATAAAAGCAGACTTTAGAAAATACGATCATATTTTTGTAATGGATGTGGAAAATTATAAAAACGTATTAGCGTTAGCAACGACAAAACAAGATAAAGACAAAGTAAGTTTAATCTTAGATGAAATTTCGAAAGGAGAATATTTAGAAGTTCCAGATCCATATTATGGAGGAGACTCTGGATTCGAGCATGTTTACTCTTTATTAGATGCAGCATGCAAATCTATTGCAATTCGTATATAGTCAAATAATAGTATAAATTCGTATATTATGGATCAACCAATTGGGAAATTATATTTAATACCTACCCGCTTAGGAGACGAAATAAAGTTAGAAGTATTGCCTATTTCAATTAAGAAGATTATAGAGAATACCGATTACTACATAGTAGAAAACGAAAAAACAGCAAGGCGGTTTATAAAAAAAATAAGTCCCACCAAATCTCAGCCCAGTCTAAAATTTGAGATCATAAATAAATTTACAGTAGATAGTGAATTGCCACCCTTTTTAAATCCATGTTTAGAAGGGCATAATATAGGGGTGTTGTCAGAAGCGGGCTGCCCAGGGATAGCAGATCCAGGAGCCGCAGTAGTAGAAATAGCACATCAAAAAAATATTCCAGTCGTACCCATGGTAGGGCCATCATCAATTCTTTTAGCAATGATGAGTAGTGGGATGAATGGACAAGGATTTGCATTTAATGGCTACTTGCCTATAGATAAATCCGAGCGCAAACAAAAAATAAAGCATTTAGAACGATTATCGACAGAATTAAATCAAACACAGATTTTTATAGAAACACCCTATAGAAGTCAAAAACTACTAGAAGACTTTAAGATCCATTTAAGTTCGGGTACAAGGTTGTGTATTGCTGCAGATATTACATTAACTACAGAGTATATCAAGACAAAAAAAATAAGTGATTGGCAAAAAACCACGGTAGATTTACAAAAGAGACCCTGTATCTTTATTTTTCACAAATAGGATACCTTTTTCTGAAGTAACAAAAAAGACCACTATTAATAGTGGTCTTTTT
>CALGNG010000012.1 GCA_937958735.1 uncultured Aquimarina sp.
TAAAAAAACAGTACAACTGTTTATCTTAACAGACGGGAAAATTAATGCGGGTAGCAATACCCCTTTCGAATATGCAGTAGAAACTTACAAAACGTATTTATCTAAGCTGTCCCATACTACCGTTATAGATACCGAAAATAGTTTTGTGAAATTAAAAAAAGCATCCGAGCTAGCCCAAAGACTACAGGTGCGTTATAGATTATTAACTTCTTTATAAATTATCTAATATGTCTAAAACTTTTTTAATAGCTGCGCCCTGGAGTAACTCGGGAAAGACTACCGTTACATTAGGGCTAGCCCGTTATTTTAGTAATAATGGATATAAGGTGCAGCCTTTTAAATGTGGGCCAGATTATATAGATACCATCCACCATACCACAGCAGCAAGAAGGGCAAGTGTTAATTTAGACACGGTAATGATGACGGATAACCATTTGCAAGACGTCTTTTTTAAGCATAGTAAAAAAGCAGATGTTACTATTGTAGAAGGTGTAATGGGGCTTTTTGATGGGTCGGTAAAAGATAAAGGAAGTTCTGCAGAGATAGCTAAAAAATTAGATATTCCAGTTATTTTGGTCGTGAACGCCCAATCCATGGCTTATACGGTAGCTCCAATATTGCATGGACTAAAAACCTTTGATCCCGAAGTACAGATTGCAGGAGTAATCTTCAACTTTGTAAAAACAGCCTCGCATTATGCTTTTTTAAAAGAAGCTTGCGAAACGGTAGGGTTACAATCCTTAGGCTACCTACCTACAAACGAGGATATTGCTATTCCATCCAGGTATTTAGGGTTACACATAGATAAATCTTTCGAGATATTAATAGAGAACGCCGCCAAACATATTGGTAAGCATATTAACCTAGAAAAATTACTAAGTTGCGCCAAGACCAAGCTTACTAAGGGGATTAATTCTCTTGAAGAAAAGCAAATTAATAGGATTAATCCTATGGAATTTAAAATAGCCGTAGCCCAAGACGAAGCCTTTACTTTTGCTTATTTAGAAAACCTAAATTACCTAAAAACATTAGGTCAAGTAATTTTTTTTAGTCCTATCCACGACCAAGTATTGCCCAATGCAGATTTTATTTATTTAGCAGGAGGCTATCCAGAACTGTATCTAGAGCAATTATCGGGAAATAGTAAGATGTTAGTAGCTATTAAAAAGGCCGCGCAATCGGGTACTAAGATCTGGGCAGAATGTGGAGGGATGATGTATTTAGGGAAAAGTATTGTGAGTACAGCAGGTATCGCCTACCCAATGGTCAATGTTTTTGATTGGAGTACTACGATGGAAAATAAAAAACTACGATTAGGTTATCGTAGGCTGGTCTTTGAGGAGGACGAATTGTGGGGACACGAGTTTCATTATTCGGAAATAATAAACGATACTAGCGAGTGGGCTAAAGCAAAGGTATTTACTGCAAGAAATAGAGAAATAAACAGCAAACTATACCAGTATAAAAATGTGCTAGCCAGTTACATTCATTTATATTGGGGAGCAGGTAATTTTAAATGGTTGTCTAAAGGGATTAAAAAGGAGAAGACTACAGCTATTATAAATATATAGAGGTCTAATTAGCTAGAAATAGATGACTCTATAGACAGAGAAACTTATTGTATAACAAATAACCATTACAAGTATCAAGAACGTTGAGGAAAATAAACCACTCAACTAATAGAATCTTGTACCAACAGGGATAAATCTCTTTGGATAGAAACCAACTAATTATGCATTTAATAGCTACTATACCTGGAGGGTGGAATCCAGACGATGACGGTATTTTTTATATAGAACAAAAGCCAGGCGATATTGTTTTTTTAAGTGCTGGAGATACAGAAATCCATACCATGAATGAGGCTTACAGATCGCTTCATCAAGAAAAAGAAGGAGACTTACCTAGTTTGCGGATGACTAATCTAGTATACCTAAAACAAGAGCTAACTATAGATAATTATGTGGAAGATGTTTTAGAAAAAGCTAAGGTTATTGTTTGTAGTTTGTTAGGAGGAATAAGTTATTATAAGTACTTGATAGAGTCTTTGGTTGCATTACAAGAAAAAGTAGATAATACCCTAGTTTTTGTACCTGCACACGAGCCCGATTACGAATTAATGAAGTTGTCCTCTGTGCCCATACAGCAAGTACACCATTGTAGACAATACCTGCAAGAAGGTGGTAAAGAAAATTCTATAGCATTATTAAACTATATACAACACACCTTTTTTAATGTTAAGGTAGCCATTACTGCACCCCAAGCAATCGAAGAACTTTTTTTATATACCATGGAAAAAGGAATCGTAACCCAAGAAGACTTAGAATATTCGTTAAATAAAGAACAGGCTAATGTAGTATTGTTAGCTTATAGAACACACTATCTAGCCAATAATATAGCGCCTTTAAAAGAGCTAAGTAAAGCTTTAATAGATCAGGGGATAAACCCCATAATTGTTTTTGCAAATAATTTAAGAGATACCAACGTATTAATAAATTTAGAAAAGTTAATAACGCATACGCATAGCAGAAAAATCCATGCCATTTTAAACACGACAGGGTTTACAATAAAATCATCGGACGATACCGACTTTATTTTTGATAGATTACAAATTCCAGTGTTACAAGCCATATTTTCTACGAGTAACAAAGCTGTTTGGGAAGAAGGACTTTTTGGATTACCGCCTACCGATATTGCCATGAATATTGCGTTGCCAGAAATAGATGGTAGAATTATAGGAAGAGCTGTTTCTTTTAAAAAAGAAGTAGCTAAAGATCCTTTAACGGATAGCTCTATTATACAATACGAAGCCTATATCCCAGCTTGTCAATTTATGGTGCGTCTAACTAAAAATTGGATCAAGCTTCAGTATAAAAAAAATCAAGATAAAAAAGTAGCCATTATTTTACCTAACTACCCTAATAAAGACAGCCGTTTAGCCAATGGGGTAGGTTTAGACACTCCCGCGAGTTGTATTTTATTATTGGAGGAATTGCAACAACAAGGCTACACTGTAGGCGAGCAATTACCCCAAAGTGGAACAGAATTAATGCATTGGATAACAGAGGTGGTAACTAACGATGTTAACACAACGCTTACCAGACCACATGCTATATTATATGATATCGAAGCTTTTAAAAAACGCTTCGAAGCCGTATCCACGATACTAAAAGAAAAAGTAGTGGCACAGTGGGGAACACCAGATAACGACCCTTATTTTACGGAGAAGGGATTTATAGTATCGGGCTTTTTGTTGGGGAATATTTTTGTAAGCATTCAACCATCCAGAGGGTATAACCAAGATCCACAAGCCATTTATCATTCGCCAGACTTACCACCGACCTACCAATATTTTGCCTATTATTTTTGGTTACAAGATACTTATGGTGCAGACGCGGTAATCCATTTAGGAAAACATGGAAATTTAGAATGGTTGCCAGGTAAAAGTGTATCCTTAGATCCAGAATCTTGTTTTCCTGCGGTGTTGTTTGATGCCTTGCCACACTTTTACCCCTTTATTATTAACGACCCAGGAGAAGGGACACAGGCCAAAAGAAGAAATCAAGCCGTAATTATAGATCATCTAATTCCACCAATGACCAGAGCCGAAAGTTATGGGAGTTTAATGAAGTTAGAGCATTTGGTAGATGAATATTACGAAGCCTCTAACCTTGACCCTAAAAGATCTAAAGTATTAGAAAAAGAGATAGCCAATTTAGTTACGGAAACAAAACTGAACGTAGATTTAGGAATAGCCTCGGACGATTTAGATGAATTGTTAGTGAAATTAGATGGATATTTGTGCGAATTAAAAGAAGCACAAATTAGAGATGGACTGCATATTTTTGGAAAAGCACCTGTTAACGAGCAACTAATAGACCTATTAATTGCATTGCACAGAGTGCCTACTCACGGGCAAGAAGGTATTACGCAAGCATTAGCTAAAGATTTTGGGATTGCGGCAAATATTTTAGCCTTAGAGTATGGGGAAAAGTTAGAGGAAACCATAAACCAAGTAGAGTGTAAGACAGTAGGACAAACAGTAGAGCAATTAGAAATATTGGTTAAAAAATTAACCATAGATTATTTAGATACCCATAGTCTAAATGCAGCGTATCCAGAAGTAAATAAGGTATTATGTATTTTATTCTATTTTTTTT
>CALGNG010000013.1 GCA_937958735.1 uncultured Aquimarina sp.
AATCTGCGGTAATAACTATAGGCCATGCAGATGGGATAGGTCGTATTTATGGTAACGGTAAAGGTTATGTTATAATTAATAATCAAAAAGCTATAATTATGGGTATGGTTTGTATGGACATGCTTATGGTAGATGTTTCTAATATTAAATGTAAAGAAGGGGATACGGTTATTATTTTTAATCATAAATACACCGCAGAGGCACTTGCCGAAGCTGTAGGAACTATTTCCTATGAACTAATTACAGCCATTGGATCCAGAGTAAAGCGTGTTATAGCGAAGAAATAAGACCTTTATCCGATTAAATTTAGTTTTGTTAAAAAAAGTTTAAAATTCGCCTAATTATTTTCTGTACCTTAGAGCTACTAATTAATTAAATAAAACTAAGATTATGGCATTTTTTGCAGACTTTAAAAAATTCTTATTAAAAGGAGATATTGTATCCCTTGCTACAGCGGTAGTAATTGGAGGTGCGTTTAGTAAAATTGTTGGTTCGGCAGTAGCAGATATTATAATGCCTGTTGTTGGGTTAATTACTGGTGGTACCGATTTTACACAAAAGTTTATAGCATTAGATGGCGAGGCTTACGAGAGTTTAGCCGCAGCAAAAGAAGCTGGTGCAGCGGTAATGACTTATGGTAACCTTATCCAAGCAATTATTAACTTTATTATTGTTGGTTTATTTATTTTTGGAGTACTTAAAGCTTACGAAAACTCTAAGAAGAAAGAAGAAGCAGCGGCTCCAGCTCCAAAAGGACCTACTCAAGAAGAGTTATTGTCCGAAATTAGAGATTTATTGAAGAAATAAAAAAATAAGAGTAGTTGTTACTGCACTGTTTTAAAAATAAAAATAGGCGATCTAAATTATTTAGATCGCCTATTTTATTTTAACAATATAGATTTAGTTAAAATAAATAGTAAATGTAGAGCCCTTCCCTACAGTACTTTCTACATCAATAGTTCCGTTTTGTGCTTCAATTTGGTTTTTAGTAATAAATAAACCAATACCTACTGCATCGGTATTGTGATGAAAGGTTTTATACATACCAAACAACTTATCTCCGTAACGTTCCATATCTATTCCTATCCCATTATCGGAGATGGATAAGTACTTTTTATTGTTTTTAATGCCACTTTTAAAATGGATAATAGCATCCCTATCTGGATGTTTATATTTTATAGCATTGGTTATTAAATTAAGAAAGATACTTTCCAAATAAGCAGGTATAAAGCGGATTTCTTTTAATTCCGAAAAGTCCGATACAATAGTGGCATTACCACTGTTAAGGATGTTGCTTATAGAGGTTTTTACTAGAGACAAAACCTCTTTAAATAAAATATCTTTTCGTTTTTGCTTTTTGTTAGTGTGGATGGTTACAATCTCGTTAAGATGCTCTATGGTTGTATTTAGGTTTTCGCCAATAGTTTTGACCTCGTTTATTAGCTGGACTTTTTCGTCGTTAGAATCTACACTGTCTATAATTTGTACTAGAAGGCTTAAGTTACTAGAGTGGGATCTTAGATTATGCGATACAATATGGGCAAAGTTAAAAAGTCGATTATTTTGGGAAGCTATAATATTTATAGATTTTTGAAGAGCAAGTTCTCTTTTTTTAACTTCATTAATGTTTTGAAAAACCCCTTTTATACCTATAATACTTTGCTTAGCATTTCGAATAGGTTTTCCTATAGATCGCACCCATATCTCGCTACCTTGGAAGGTACGCATTTTAATTTCGGCATTAAAAGCTTTTCCATTAGTGGTACAACTAAGAAACAAATCGGCAGCTTGTTGTAAGCAATCCTCGGTATAATATAAATGGGAGTTTTTTAATGAAGGCTCATAATCCTCTGGGTAACCTAAAATCTTTTTAGCTTCAGGATCCCAATAGCTCTTTTTGTTTATAAAGTCTACAAACCAACTCCCAGTAGAGGACATTACAGCGGTTTCTTGGTAATGGAAAGGATTACTATCGTCGCTATATTCGTCTATTCTTTGAAAAAATAACAGTTTGGTATCCGATTTTATGTTTATAGGAGCTTCGTCCGCAGTATAGCATAGGAACTTTATGTAAGATCCTAAGTTATTTTTAAGACTAATTTTTTGTCTAAAGTTTAAACCACTTATTTTATAGTTGTTATAATTTTTATTGAAAAAATCTACATCTTCTGTATTTATAATATGATTTATAAAAAAGTCAAAAGAGGACTCCGTATCTGTAGGCGATAATCCTAAATTACTAAAAAATTCGCTGGACCAATAATCATCAGGCAAAAGACTTCCAAGTTCCCAATAACCAATGTCAAATTTTTTAAGTGTATTTTCAAAAAGTTTATTTTCTAACATAATCGACTACGTTATTAGATGCTGGATTTTTCTAAAGAATTTAATTGAATACTTAAAGATTTTGTAGAAAGTTGTACTTCTATCAAGGATAAAATCAAAGAGATCATTAAAGCAATTAAACTTCCTCCAAAAACGAAATTGGCTCCATTGTTATTGTCCAAGTATAAGAGACTCATGGTAATTACAGCCCCTAAAAAACTTAAGATAGCAGCGGCTTGCATATTTCTAATTAAATATAAACGTTTTCTTAGTTGTTTAATTTGTATTCCAATAGTTTTGGAAAGGCTGCTTACATATTCTTTATGTAATTGGCGTATTAGCGCCGCAATGGCTAAATACCTTGCGTTATAAGCCAACATGGTTAACGATATTGCAGGAAAAAGTAAAGCGGGGATGCTCATGGTTAAAGTCATAGTTGTTGTGCGTCAATTAGTTGTATGGGTAAAGTTATTTAAAAACCAGTTATAAGGAGTGTTTATTTCGATAAAAAGCAATACAAAAATAGTGTTTTCTGTTTTATCCGATCTTTGTATTTTTAAACTAATTAATCTACAAATTCTATTATTTTGAAATATACCCCTCTACCTTCCCAATTATTTATAAAAAACCGTAATAAGTTTTTTAATAAAATGGAATCTAAAAGCATCGCCGTTTTTAATAGTAATGATATTTATCCTGTTAGTGCAGACAGTACTTTGCCTTTCCAACAACATAGAGATATTTATTACCTAAGTGGTTTAGACCAAGAAGAAAGTATATTGCTATTGTTTCCAGAAGCCAAAGATCCAGCCCATAGAGCGATTGCTTTTGTAAAAGAGACAAGCAGTTTAATTGCTGTTTGGGAAGGGCACAAGTTATCTAAAGAAGAGGTTACAAAGTGTAGTGGTATAGAGACGGTATACTGGTTAGAGGATTTTGATCGCATTTTTTTTAATTTAATGTCTCAGGCAGATACTATTTATTTTAATACTAACGAGCATAGTAGAGCGGCCACCAATGTAGAAACTAGGGAGGACCGTTTTATAAAACAGTGTAAAGAAAAATTTCCAGCCCATAAGGTAGCTAAGAGTGCTCCCATTCTACATAAATTAAGAGCTATAAAAGAGCCAGAAGAGATAGCAGCTATATCACAGGCATGTAGTATTACAGAAAAAGGATTTAGAAGAATTTTAGATTTTGTAAAACCTAAT
>CALGNG010000014.1 GCA_937958735.1 uncultured Aquimarina sp.
TGGTAGGATAGTCTTCTTTGAATTTTAGATAGTGATCTTTAGCCGAAAGGCTAAAGTTATTTATAATCCTTTTTTGAGTAGAAACATAAGCGCGTTCTATTAGCTTTCTGTAAAAACGTTCAAAATTAGGAATGGCAGTAAAAAGTTGTTCTTGGTCTTCTTTAGAAAATTGAATAACCAATGTAGCTTCTAAGCATTGTACATTAAAATCGGCAGGATTTTGGCTAATAAAACTCCCTAAATCGTTAGTCCACCAATTTTCTATCCCAAAATTAAAAGTATGTTCGTGTCCTTTAGAATCTAGATGAAATGTCCGTACGCAACCAGAAACAATAAAGTTAACATGGTTGCAAAAATCTCCTTGTTGTATTATAAATTGATTTTTTAGATACCTTCTAGAAATACCTTTAGAAGTAAGTAATTGAATTTCGCTATCCGTTAATGATATTTGGTTTTTTAAATAATCTAAAAAAGCACTCTTTTCCATAATTCAAAAATACTAATAATTAAGGGGCTCTTTTGTGGTTTTGTATGGGTATTTTAATAAAAGATTGTAGAGTGACATTGGGTTTTTACTGAAAATAATTTTAGTTGAGTAAGTAATTAAGGTAGGCTTTTAAAATAAAAAAGAGGCTATCTAAAAAGTTTAATTTTCGGCATTTTGAAACATTGTATAGTTTATACAATGTTATCAAGATAACTACTTCATTTTCTTTTAGGGAACCTCTTTAAAATGTAATAATGTGTGTCTAAATTATATGGCAACAATCCCTTGGGTGTTATTGTCTGGGAGTTTGCCAGATTTAACTTCTCGAATAAGTTCTAAAGTATTTCCATTAATTCTAAAAACTCCAACAGTTCCGTCTAAGCCGTATAGTTGGTATAGAAAAGCTCCATCGTCAGAAATCCACATATCAATCCAACCTTCTGTTCTTGCAAAAGCATCGGCACCTACGGCATTGCCAGTTCCAGTTCCTAAAGCTGCATTTTGATCTAATAATTCGATTTCTCCATTGTTAAAGCTATAGGATGCAATACCTGCTTCAATAGCATTGGATACAAAAAAGGTATTACCATCGTTAGTAAAGTCTAACCAACATGCTGTTCTTCCTGTATTACCTTCTCCAGATCTCACATCCAAATTTACAGGTGTTAAACTACCGTCGGACTGTATTTGCCATGTAGAAACAGATCCGTCTTGTAATGCAGGAAAAGCGGGAGGCATTCCATTGGGCTGAAATTCTCTAGCCTCTGTAACCACTACATAATTATCTCCTACAATTTGGAAGCCAATAGCAGAGGGTAAATTACGGTTATCGGCATTTCCTCTTAATGTAGAAGTGCCACCACTAATTTGAGAAGCAGATAGTAAACCAGTTGTAGCGTTTAAATTATAGACTACAACTTCATCCTCGTTAGCAGAAGCTAGTGTAGCCGATCCAGAGTTAATGGAGGCTACAACAAGCCACTCTCCGTTAGGTGATATTTGTACAGCAGAAGGTCTATTAGCCAAGTCGCGTGTAGAGTTTTCTATAGCTAATAATTCTCCACTATTAGTTAACCAAAAACCAGTTACAGTTCCCTGTTGTTGTGGTTCTCCTAAGTCTAAAAATTCGGGTCTAGTAATGTTAGTTACATAAACAATTCCCTTAGTTTCTGCAGGGCCAGTTGTGCTAGGAAAAAAAGCAATACTATTTGGGCCAACTGCGCCAGTAGGTTGTGGTGTTCCAGCAATTTCTAAAGTAAAAGTTTCTGGATTAATGTTAAAAGATGTAATCGTGTTACTTCCTGCATTTACGGCTAATAATTGTTGATTGTCGGGTGTTTTGGTTAAAGCATAAGCAGAAATTAAAGGATCTAAGCCTTCGCCGCCATCAAAATCGCCACCATTACCACCAGTAGGGAAAGTACCAACATTAGGGTCTAAAGTTCCATCGGCAAAACGGCCGTAGGTTACAATAGTGTTAGGCCCTTGTACATTACCAGAAATCTGGCCATCTCCATTAGTCATTACATATACTGCACCAATAAGAGGTTGCGTTTCCTCTTCTTGGGTAGGTTGTTCTGCTAAGTCTGGATTTAGAGGGGTTCTGCTGTCATCGTCGCTGCATGATCCCATAATAAGTGTTAATAGTAATGTTCCTACTATTTTAAGATTTGTATTTTTCATGTTTTTAAAATTTAGATTATTATGAGTTTACTCTTTAGTTAAAAGATTACTTAGTTAGTGTTTACTTAGTCAATGTCTTACATTATTTTTTATGATTTATTTAACAAATATTGGAGAGCCTTGTATTTATAAGAGTTTCGCGGTATAAATGCTTACAGTAAAAACAGTCTTAAAAATTTTATCTAAATAATAATAAGGTTTTAAAAAGTTACTTATCTAACAGAAAATAGACGATATAAGTATTTTAGAACTTCTTTTTTTGGACTCTAAGAAAATGTAAAGCCAGCTTTAGAGAGGCTATTTAATTAAATAGTAAATCAGTATTTTTGCATTTCATTAGAAAATGAATCGTATGAATATTTTAATTGTAGGTGCTGGAGGAAGAGAGCACACTTTTGCTTATAAATTATCTCAAAGTAAACAATGTGAGAAATTATTTGTAGCTCCTGGTAATGCAGGGACTAATGCTATAGCAACTAATGTAAATATAGGTGTTTCGGATTTCGAAAGTATAAAGAAACTAGTAATTGCAGAGGGAATTTCTATGGTAGTTGTGGGGCCAGAAGTTCCTTTAGTAAAAGGTATTTACGATTTTTTTAAAAACGATCCGGAATTAGCTGCCGTATCGGTAATAGGCCCTTCGGCAGAAGCAGCACAATTAGAAGGAAGTAAAGAGTATGCTAAAGAGTTTTTGGTAAGGCATAATATTCCTACAGCAGCTTACCAAAGTTTTACTTCGGAAACGGTGGCAGAGGGGCACGCTTTTTTAGAAACATTAAAAGCGCCTTATGTTTTAAAAGCAGATGGTTTAGCAGCAGGTAAAGGAGTATTAATTCTTAACAGTTTAGAAGAGGCAAAAACCGAATTAGAAGAAATGCTTACCAATAAGAAATTTGGAGAAGCTAGCCAAAAAGTAGTTATAGAAGAGTTTTTAGACGGTATAGAACTAAGTGTTTTTGTACTTACCGATGGTAAAAACTACATTACACTACCAACGGCTAAAGATTACAAACGTATAGGAGAAGGCGATACAGGTCTTAATACCGGTGGGATGGGAGCCATCTCCCCAGTGCCTTTTGCAGACGAGGCTTTTATGAGTAAAATAGAAAACCAAGTAGTAAAGCCAACAGTAGCGGGTATTGCTAAAGATAATTTAGATTATAAAGGTTTTGTTTTTATTGGTCTAATAAAGGTGGACGGGGAGCCTAAGGTTATCGAATACAATGTGCGTATGGGAGATCCAGAAACCGAAGCCGTATTGCCTAGGGTGAAAAACGATTTGTTAGAATTGTTTATCCATGTATCCAACCAAACCTTAGATAAGGTAACTCTCGATTTAGATCCAAGAACTGCGGTAACATTAATGACGGTAG
>CALGNG010000015.1 GCA_937958735.1 uncultured Aquimarina sp.
GTTATTATTTCTGGAAAAGAGATATACTACATAAGATATACGAGGAGAAACGCAGAAAGGTTTTTAAATATTGTTAATTCTAAAACTGGAGAAATTGTTTATAGTGATTACATGGCTGGTTTTGCCTCTTATAAGATTAAAGCTAAGCATATTGGAGGTATAGAAGCGAAAATCAGAAAGGCAATAAAAAAATCATCAAAATAACAATGAAAAACAACCTAAAAATAAAAGTCTGTGGCATGAAGTATCCAGAAAATATTCTGGAAGCAGCTAATTTAAAATTGGACTATTTAGGATTTATTTTTTACGAAAAATCGTCTCGTAATTTTAAAGGTAACATACCAGAAATATCGAAAAATATAAAAAAAACAGGTGTTTTTGTAGATGCAGAAGTAGATTTTGTGATAGAAAAAGTAAAACAATACGGTTTTAAAGCAGTACAACTGCATGGGAAAGAAAGTCCAGAATATTGTAAAGAGTTAAAAAAACGGTTAATTTTTGATTGTGCAGAACCAGAAAAAGGAATATGTGGTTTTCCTGTAGAAATTTTTAAAGTATTTGGAATTAAAGATAGTTTTGATTTTTCTAAATTAAACCAGTACGAAGCAATAGTCGATTATTTTTTGTTTGATACTAAAGGCAAAGAAAAAGGAGGTAATGGATATACCTTTGATTGGGAAGTGCTTAAAAAATATACCAGTAACATACCAATTATATTAAGTGGTGGTATTGGAACAAAAGAACTAAACAAAGTAGAACAAATACTAAAAACTAGTTTGCCTATATACGCTTTAGATTTAAATAGTAAATTTGAGTCTGAACCAGGATTAAAAAAGGTGGAAGAATTAAAGGAATTTATAAATAGAGTAAAAAAATAGGAAGTACAAAGTCTTTAGACTAAGTATTTAATATTAAAATAAAACACAAGCCCAAAGCTAATAGCTAACAGCTAGTAGCCGAAAGCCGAAAAGCTTGAAATATGGAATATCACGTTAACGAAAAAGGATATTATGGCGATTTTGGAGGAGCATACATTCCAGAAATGCTGTATCCCAATGTAGAAGAACTACGTAGCAAATATTTAGATATTATGAACGAACCTTCTTTTAAAGAAGAGTTTGATCAATTACTAAAAGACTATGTGGGTAGACCAAGCCCCTTGTATTTAGCCAAACGACTTTCGGAAAAATACAAGACAAAAGTATATTTAAAGAGAGAAGACCTAAACCATACAGGAGCACATAAAATAAATAATACTATTGGTCAGATTTTAGTAGCTAAAAAGTTAGGTAAAAATAGAATTATAGCGGAGACAGGAGCGGGGCAACATGGAGTAGCCACAGCAACCGTTTGTGCTTTAGCAGGAATACAGTGTATTGTATACATGGGCGAGATTGATATTAAGCGTCAAGCACCAAATGTAGCCCGTATGAAGATGTTGGGAGCAGAAGTGCGTCCAGCAAAATCGGGAAGTAAAACATTAAAAGATGCCACTAACGAGGCTATACGCGATTGGATTAATAACCCAGTAGACACCCATTATATTATAGGATCTGCTATTGGTCCACATCCATATCCCGATATGGTGACACGTTTCCAAAGTATTATTTCCGAAGAGATAAAGTGGCAATTAAAAGAACACGAAGGGCGAGAAAATCCAGACTATATAGTAGCTTGTATTGGAGGCGGAAGTAACGCAGCAGGAACCTATTATCATTTTTTAGATACTCCGGAAGTAGGAATTATTGCAGTAGAAGCAGCAGGAAAAGGAGTAAGTAGTGGTAAAAGTGCTGCCACCAGTAAATTAGGAAAAGAAGGGGTTATACACGGTTGTAAAACTTTATTAATGCAAAGTCTCGATGGGCAAATTACAGAACCATATTCTATTTCTGCAGGCTTAGACTACCCTGGTGTAGGGCCAATGCATGCACATTTAGCCCGTACGGGAAGAGCAGAATTCTTTTCGGTAACAGACGACGATGCTATGACGGCAGGTTTGGAACTTTCACAATTAGAAGGGATTATTCCAGCTATAGAAAGCTCCCATGCTTTAGCTATTTTTAATGAAAAGAAATTTAAACCAGACGATGTGGTAGTAATAAGTCTTTCGGGAAGAGGAGATAAAGATTTAAATACCTACATCGATTATTTTAAATTATAGTCAAGAATAAAGTATTAAGAACAAAGAGTCAAAAGCCTTTATTTAATACTTGTTACTAATTACTTTGTATTAAAAACAAAATGAACAGAATCAACCAAAAATTAAGGGAGGACAAAAAACTCCTTTCTATATATTTTACAGCAGGATACCCAATGTTAAACGATACCGCTACAATTCTAGAAAAATTAGAAGAAAGCGGTGTGGATATGGTAGAAATAGGATTGCCTTTTAGCGATCCTTTAGCGGATGGACCAACCATACAAGAAAGCTCTACAATAGCTTTGAAAAATGGGATGACCACAATAAAGCTTTTTGAACAATTAAAAGATATTCGTAAAAAAGTAAGTATTCCTTTAGTTATTATGGGATACTTTAACCCAATGATGCAATACGGGGTAGAAGCCTTTTGTCAAAAATGCGAAGAAATAGGAATAGATGGGTTAATTATTCCAGATTTACCTGTAGCAGAGTACGACGAGCATTATCGTGCTATTTTTGAAAAGCATGGACTTATAAATGTATTTTTAATTACTCCACAAACAGGCGAAGATCGCATACGATTTATAGACAGTGTCTCCAATGGATTTATTTACATGGTAAGTTCTGCAAGCGTCACAGGTTCCACTTCTGGATTTGGAAATACACAAGAAGATTACTTTAAGCGCATAGCATCTATGAATTTAAAAAGCCCACAAATTGTAGGTTTTGGAATTAATAACGCCGAGACTTTTACCCAAGCAACTACTACAGCTAAAGGAGCAATTATAGGTTCTGCATTTATAAAAATGATCACAAAAGACGGGATTTCTGGAATAGAGAATTTCGTGCAAGGTATTCGCTAATGCTTTGTAAATATATAGTAGTTAGATAAATAAATTTAATAGTATTAAAAATGGAAGAAATTTTAAAGTCAGTTAACATCGAGAAATTATTACCCTTAATTACAGAGTACGGGATTAAAATAATAACAGCTTTAGCTGTATTAGTTATTGGTTTGTGGGTTATAAAATTAATAATTAAGGGGGTTAAAAAAGCCTTGGATAAAGGAAGTATGGATGTGTCCTTAAGAGGTTTTTTATTGAGTCTAGTAGGTTGGTCGCTTAAGGCTCTATTAATAATAACAGCTTTAGGGCAATTAGGTATTAAAACTACTTCGTTTGTAGCTATTATAGGTGCCGCAGGTTTAGCGGTTGGTTTGGCTTTACAAGGTTCTCTTGCAAACTTTGCCGGTGGAGTTTTAATTATGATCTTTAAACCTTTTAAAATAGGAGATCTTATTGAATCTGATGGACAGTTAGGTGTTGTAAAAGAAATTCAAATTTTTGTAACAAAAATAGTAACTCCAGATAATAAAGAAGTAATTATACCTAATGGAGCGTTATCTAATGGAAATATTACTAACTTTTCTACTACAGGTAATTTAAGAGTAGATTTAACAGTAGGAATTAGTTATAACGACGATATAGAAAAAGCGAAGACCATTATAATGGAAGCCTTATTAAAAGATCCAAAGATATTAAAATCTCCATCACCTACCGTTGCAGTAGGGGAGTTGGCAGATAGTTCTGTTAATATTCTAGTACGTCCACACGCTACAGTAGACAATTATTGGGATGTATACTTTAATTCTTTAGAAAACGTAAAAGTAGCGTTAGATAAAGGCGGTATAGAAATACCATTCCCACAACAGGTAAACCATACAGCATAAAATTAAGTAGATTTATGTTTGTCCCTAAATTAGGGGAGTTTATTGGATCTAAAAAGTTCAAAAAAAAAGCCACAATTTTAAAATTGTGGCTTTTTTTTTGAACTTTTTAGATCCAATAAACTCCCCTAATTTAGGGACAAACATAAATCT
>CALGNG010000016.1 GCA_937958735.1 uncultured Aquimarina sp.
CCAGAATCTAAAGTAAAAGAGATAACCAATAAATTTAGAGAACTACAAATTCCATGTGATGCTATTTATTTGGACATCGATTATATGGAAGGTTTCCGTTGCTTTACTTGGGATAAAGAAAAGTTCCCAGAACCAGTGCGTATGGTTAAGGAATTAGCAGACGACGGTTTTAAAACTGTGGTAATTATAGATCCAGGTATTAAGATAGATTACGATTACGATGTGTTTTTAGAAGGTTTAGAAAACGACTATTTCTGTAAACGTGCCGATGGTCCTTACATGAAAGGGAAAGTATGGCCAGGAGAATGTTATTTTCCAGATTTCACAAAACCAGAAGTTCGCGAATGGTGGGCTGGATTATTTAAAGGTCTAATAGAAGAAACAGGAGTAGCAGGAGTTTGGAATGATATGAATGAACCGGCCGTAATGGATGTGCCAGGAAAATCGTTTCCAGACGATGTCCGTCACGATTATGACGGACACCCTTGTAGTCACCGTAAAGCGCACAACATATATGGGATGCAAATGGCTCGTGCTACCTACCATGGAGTAAAACGCTCTGCTCACCCTAATAGACCTTTTGTAATTACACGATCGGCTTATTCTGGTACACAACGTTATACCAGTACTTGGATGGGAGATAATGTAGCTACATGGGAACATCTTGTGGTAGCCAATCGTCAAATCCAACGTATGTGTATGTCTGGATATTCGTTTGCAGGTACAGATATAGGAGGATTTGCAGAGCAACCTAATGGGGAGTTATTTGCACGTTGGATACAACTAGGAGTATTTCACCCTTTCTTTAGAGTGCACTCTAGTGGAGATCATGGAGAGCAAGAGCCTTGGTCTTTTGGAGAAGAAATTACCAATATTTCTAGAAAATTTATAGAAATTAGATACCAATTATTGCCTTACTTATATACTGCTTTTTGGAAATATATAGAACATGGTAAACCAATATTAAAATCTTTGGTAACTTATGACCAAGCAGATGTACAAACGCATTATAGAACAGACGAATTTTTATTTGGAGAACAAATATTAGTATGCCCTATTAACGAGCCTAATGCAAAAGGAAGACGTATGTATATTCCTAAAGGCATTTGGTTTGATTATTGGTCTAATACTGTAGTTAAAGGAGGTAAAGAATCTTGGGTAGAAGCAGATCTTGATTCCATGCCAATTTTTGTAAAATCGGGAGCAGTAATTCCGAAATATCCAGTACAGCAGTATGTTGGAGAAAAAGAGATTACAGAACTAGGATTGGATTGTTATTATATAGATGGCGAAGAAAAATCTAGTATTTACGAAGATGCAAACGATGGTTATGGATATAATAAAGGAGATTTTAGTCGTCGTACTTTTCGTTATGTAGGTAAAGAAAACGAAATTATTTTGCAGCAACACAAGCGTGGTAGGTACATAACTAGCTACCATAGTTTTGTAATACGATTAATAGGGATTCCATTCCAAATTAAAAGTATAGAGTTAGATAACAGAATTATAACACCAGAAATCTCTTATGAAAATGGGATTGCTACTTTTACAGTTTCTAAACAATTTACAGAATTGCATATAGAAGCCTAATTAAAAAAGTATATATATAAAAGTAAGAGCCGTGATTTATATCACGGCTCTTACTTTTTAATGACTTTGGTAATATATGTTTTTATAAAATTTAGTTATATATAAACACTTCATAGTCTAGTAAAATAAAAAAACAGTATATTTTTTTGTATAAAAAATAGTGCTTTAATGTATACTAGCCATTAACTCTTCCTCGTCTGTAAAACCTCCAGAAAAGTTAATAGCCGTTTCAATTAATGCCAAATGTGAGTAGGCTTGTGGGAAATTACCTAATAAACGTTTCGATTCAAAATGTATATCCTCGCTAAAAAGACCTAAATGGTTACTATAGCTTAATAACTGATCAAAATAAGCTTTTGCTTTTTTACGTTCGCCTATTTTGTAAAGACTATTAATCATCCAAAAAGTACAAATAGTAAAAGAAGAAGAAGGTAATCCAAAATCATCTTTATTTTTATAACGATACATTAAGCCATCATTACACAATTCTTTTTCGGTAGCCTGTACTGTAGATACAAATCTAGGATCTTTAGCTTCTATAAAACCATAAGTTTCCATAAGTAGGGTAGAGGCATCTAAATCTTCAGATCCGTAAGACTGTGTATAGGCTTTTATTTCATTATTCCATGCATTATTATAAATATCACTACGGATGTCGTCTCGTAAATTAATCCATTTAGTATTGTCTACTTCTTTACCTAAAAGTTGTGCTATTTTTATAGCTCTATCCACAGCTACCCAGCATAACAGTTTAGAAAAAGTAAAATGGCGTTCTTCTGTTCTAAATTCCCAAATACCTTTATCTGGTTTTTCCCAATTGTCTTTTACAATGGTTACAATACTTTTACTAAGAGTCCATAATTCTTCGCTATTGTTAAGGTTGTTGTTAAATTGCATAAACTGCTGATAAATTACGTCCATAAGTATACCGTAAATATCGTTTTGTTTTTGTTCGTAAGCCGCATTTCCAATTCGGACAGGACTAGAGCCTTTATAGCCTTCTAAGTGATCTAAAATTTCTTCAGTTAATTTTTTCTGACCATTAATCCCATACATTATTTGGATTTTTTCATCCTTAATAGGTATAACACTTAAGATAAATTCTAAAAATCTTTTAGCAACTTTGGAGTGTCCTAAACCAGAAATTACTTTAATAACCATAGAGGCATCTCTTATCCAGCAAAAGCGATAATCCCAATTACGTACTTCTCCAATGGTTTCGGGTAAAGAAGTTGTTGCTGCAGCTAAAACAGCACCAGACTGTTCGTAACTTAGTAGCTTTAAAACTAAAGCGCTTCTTAATATTTCATTATTATAATACTTGTATTGAGTCGTTTTTTCAGACCAATTCATCCAATACACCTTAGTGCGTTCCAATTTTAAATACTCACGATTAATAGACTGTGTTAGCAGTTTCTCGTGGTAACTAATTAAAAAATAGCCGTTATTATTAGTTAGTGTAATTTCCTCACCATTTAAAATAGTTTCATAATCAAAGCTAGAATATAAAAATAAAGAATCGTAGGTATCGGCTACATACTTAGAGCGGATATAATCGGATTTAATTTCACTAGAAGTTTGCCCTTTGGCATAGTTTAGTTTAGGGTTATAGTTTACCTTAAATTTGGGAGTTCCCTTTATATAGTTTACATACCTAACCACTTCAGATGGTGTAAAATAGCTTTTATCCTCCTCTTGGTAGCGAGGCATAAAATCTATAAATTCAAAAGCATCGGTACCATTATCCCATTTTGTAGATAAAATATTGGTATTTCGTATATATTTTTGAGAAATTTTATAATCTTCAGAAACAATAACATCAAAACTGCCTCCTTTGTTTTGGTCTAAAATTTTGGCAAAAGCAGATGCCGAATCAAAATTGGGCAAACAGCACCATTCTAAAGAGCCAATTTTAGAAATTAAGGCAGCGCTTTGACAATTCCCAATGATTCCGTAGTCCAAATTATTCATATTAAAAAAGTTTTATTCGAGTTTACTTAGTCTTTTAATTTAATGTAATTTAACAAAACAATTTATAAGAATTACACGTAAAACAACTTCATGAGCAAAACTATCATAATCTCAAACAGACTTCCCGTACAATTAGAAATTGACAAAAATAATGTCTCTGCAACTCCAAGTGTTGGAGGGTTAGCAACAGGGATGAAATCGGTACACCTTAATAGTAATGGTGTTTGGATAGGCTGGAGTGGGCTGGTAGACGAAGATTTGACACCAGAACTAAATAAAAAAGTAGAGGAGACCTTAAAAGCGCATCAATGCGCAGCGGTAAATCTTACCCAAAGCGAAATAGATGGTTTTTATTTTGGATTTAGTAATAAAACTATTTGGCCCTTATTTCATTATTTTATGGAGTATGCAGAGTTCGAATTGGCAGATTGGGAGGTATACAAGCAAGTAAATAAAAAGTTTGCTCAAAAAATTTTAGAACATTATGAGGAAGGAGATACCATTTGGATTCATGACTACCAACTATTAGTATTGGCCAAATATATTAGGGAATTATTACCAGAAGTAACCATAGGCTTCTTTTTACATAT
>CALGNG010000017.1 GCA_937958735.1 uncultured Aquimarina sp.
AGTATACAAAGTATTACCAATTATGGAGTACCTGGATTTGGAGGAGCTTGCCCACCAGAAGGGCATGGTTTACACCAATATATTATAACCGTACATGCTTTAAAAACAGATAAACTTGGTCTTGATGCAGAAAAAAACCCTGCTATTGTTGGATACTACCTACATAACAATACTATTGCTAAAGCATCTATTGTTTCTTATTACCAAAGATAACACAAAGGTTTGGACACATCTAAGCCCCATAATATAATCCCAGCTTCTCTAAAAAGAAACTGGACACAACTTATCAAAGCCGAGGCCACACGCCTTGGCTTTATGTCTTGTGGCATTAGTAAAGCTGGATTTTTAGAAGAAGAAGCCCCGCGCTTAGAAAACTGGCTAAATAAAAATTACCATGGAGAAATGAGTTATATGGCTAATCATTTTGATAAACGATTAGACCCTACCTTACTTGTAGACGATGCTAAAAGTGTTATTTCTCTATTATTAAATTATTTCCCATCACAAACACAAGCAGACCCTGACGCTCCTAAAATTTCCAAGTATGCTTATGGTCAAGATTACCATCACATTATAAAATCTAAACTTAAAGAACTACATTATTTTATTACAGACCATATTGGAGAAATCTCTGGACGGGCCTTTGTAGATTCTGCTCCCGTTTTAGATAAAGCTTGGGCAGCTAAAAGCGGTTTAGGCTGGCAAGGAAAAAATGCCAATTTATTACAAAAACAATCGGGTTCTTTTTTCTTTATAGCAGAGCTTATAATAGATCTAGATTTAGAATACGACAGTATTACCACAGATCATTGTGGTAACTGTACCGCTTGTATAGATGCTTGCCCTACACAAGCTATTGTAGAACCCTATGTTGTAGATGGTAGCAAATGCATTTCTTATTTTACTATAGAACTAAAAGACAACTTACCCAGCACCATGCAAGGCAAGTTTGATAACTGGATGTTTGGTTGCGATGTATGCCAAGATGTATGCCCTTGGAATCGATTTTCTAAAGCACATAACGAGCCTTTATTTAACCCCAATCCAGATTTACTAGATATGACTAAGCAAGACTGGGAAGAAATTACACAAGAGGTTTTCTCTAAAGTATTCCAAAAATCGGCAGTAAAACGCACCAAGTTTAGTGGTCTTACTCGAAATATTAACTTCTTAAAAGAATAATTTTCTTAAAGTATCTTATTAGGAAATAATGAATGGTTCACTATTTCTCTAATAGCAGTTTCTACACTAATATTTGTAGTATCCACAGCAATAAAATTTGTTGTAGGCACTTCATAATTTTTTACAGCATAGTCTTCTTTACCTCTATCTATAGAGGTAAAAACAGCAATTTCTACTATAGTATTAGTACTTTTTAGATGTTCTCTAATAGCTTTATAAGGAGAAACAAGAGCCACTAAAACTATATAACCTAAAGCTTCCATGGCTTTCGCTTTTTTTATAGCCAAAGCCATATTCTTTTTACGCCCCTGCTCAGAATAATCAAAATTTAAAGCCTCTTTCCTTAAAAGATCCCCATCAATTATAAAAGTTTCTTTTTTAATAAGCTTACTAAGTGCTTTGGATAAAGTTGTTTTTCCACTACCTGGCTGACCTGTAAACCAAAAAATCATTTCGAATATTTTAAAAGCTTAAAATCTTTCTCGTAAATCTTATAAATAATTTCTTTCTCGGAACTTAACAATTCTATTTTTCTTTTGTTCCCAGTAACGTTCTCTTTTATTACACTTCTCGTAATTTTAAGTTTCCCATTAATAACCCGCTTCCAATCCTCCTCAAAAGATTCTATTCTTATAAGCTCATCTACTTTAAACGCCCCTCTTTCCACATATAAATGCTGTGGGTATAAAGGAACATTCCTTAAGTGGTTTTTTTTAAGCATCTTTAAAAAATCATCAAAACTAGTACCTTTTAAAAAACCAAAATAATTATACATACTTAAAACCCTATCGTAAGGATTTCTACAAGTAGCAAACACCAATGCATTCTTATAACTCTTTTTTTTATTAACAGTAAATCCATTAATAGGTAAGTGACACTTGCTACCGCTATACTGTTTCAAGGCACTTGCTACAGAAGTACCTCCTGTTTTGGTTGGGTGTAAAAAAATATAATTAGAACTATATAACATACCTATTAATTATTTAGTAAGGGAAATCGACATACGAATAACTCACTTTAATTTCTACATTACCACTTATTCCAGACATACCAATACCATTTTCCCCTCTTAAAACCAGTGGAGCATTAATTGGAGACTCATCAACATTAAAAAAATCACTATTTAATACATTACCTGTAGAGGATTTAAACCCTCTTCGTATTTGATCTACTGGAATTTGCAATACATCTTCTGGATATCCACTTGCTATTAAATCGTAACCTAGATATACCCCTGCATAACCTTGCTCTACAGATGTTTTAATATCATAAGCCACAAAATAATCGTGTATAATAATTATTTTACCTACTTGCTCTGGAATTATTACAATATTACTAGCCTCACTACCATCAAAATTAAGATCTGCAGCATCAATAGCAACTTCTAACACTTGTTTACTTCCAAAGAAACTGCTCTCGTTAGTGGATGCAGTTTCTTTACTCTCTAAATACTCTTTTGTTACTAAACTTTTATCTGAATTTATATTAGGTATTTCTAAAGAAGGAGCTATTATTCTACCATCTTTAAGAATCGTAATGGCATCCTTTCGATCATCCTCTGCTGTTCCAATTCCAATATTAAAAATCCTATCTGTTTCAATTAAATTACTAGAATCCACTCCTCCAACAATACTCCCATAACTCCCTATAGAAGTCTCTGCATAAGAATTTGCATAGTTACTTTTTCCTCCTGCATGCGAGAAATCGCCATTAGCATTGGTATCTTTTCCTTCTGCGTGAGAAGCCACTCCACTAGATACTGTATCGGCGCCTTCTGCATGGGCGCAAATATTTAATGATTTCGTGTTTTTTCCCATTGCAAAACCATATTCTTTTGTAGCTAAAGCATTATGCCCTATTGCCAAAGAGTATTTACCAAAAGCACTAGCATTTAAACCTCCTCCAATAGAATAATCACCAAAGGCTTTCGAATTTCCTCCAAAAGCAAGTGAGTATTCTCCTGTAGCTCCACCTTCCGACTCTTCACCGACTCCACTAAAGTCAACAGCATTTCTACCTATATCCCCATGCGTATTAGGATCTTTCCCTATTAGCCTCCAACCTATTCCATTACCTTCGTCCAAGGCTTCTAGACCTGTAGATTTAATCGCTTCCGGCAATTGTCCTTGAGTCACTTTTCCTAATTCATCTAAAGAAGCATAACCATTAGCTGCTCCTTTTTCTAACTTACTTTGTATTTTAGAAATATCTAAATCTAAAATTTGTGACACAGGTATTTTTTCATCCTTATGCCAAAACGAATTCCAGGTATCCCTAAATTGTTTTTCTGTAGGTTTATCCCCCGTCTCAAACCACGATAAAATAGTACTTAACTTAGTAATTGGCATATTTTTACAATTTAAAATTCTTATTATGCTAAACTATTATCAATAAGTATTTCTTTTTTTTATAATTAAGAATAAAATCAGTAGTTTCAGTAAAAAGTAATTTTCCTTCTTCCTAAAACCACTAAACCTAGTGTAAAGCACCTTAATTTTAATCGACTTAAGCCTATATTATTTTTTTAAAAAGTTAAGTAGTTAATTCATTTCGAAATATAAAAATCTTACTTTTAAAACTGTTTATAAACCAACTCCCTTTTTAGGGAATCTAACCTACATTATGGATTCTGAAAAGAAAAAACTTGAGGCTCTAAAATACCATGCCGAACCTACACCAGGGAAAATAAAAGTAGTCCCTACAAAAAAATACGACACGCAAAGAGACTTAGCTCTAGCCTATTCTCCAGGGGTAGCAGAGCCATGTTTGGCTATCGAAAAAAATTACGACGATGCCTATAAATATACCGCAAAAGGAAACTTAGTTGCCGTAATATCTAATGGTACAGCTGTTTTAGGATTGGGAGATATAGGAGCTATGGCCTCTAAACCTGTAATGGAAGGAAAAGGATTACTCTTTAAAATATTTGCCGATATTGATGTTTTTGATATTGAAGTGGATACTAAAGACATCGAATCTTTTATAGCAACAGTAAAAAATATTGCTCCTACATTTGGTGGTATTAATTTAGAAGACATTAAAGCACCCGAAGCTTTTGAAATAGAACGTCGTCTAAAAGAAGAATTGGATATACCCGTAATGCACGACGACCAACATGGTACTGCCATTATATCTGCTGCGGCATTAATAAATGCTATAGAAATTACAGGTAAAAAAATAGACGAAGTAAAAATTGTAATCAGTGGCGCTGGTGCTGCTGCCGTTTCTTGTACTAGATTATACAAATCTTTTGGTGCTAAAGCTAAAAATATTGTAATGACCGATAGTAAAGGAATTATTAGGTCTAACCGAACTAACCTTACTTCTCAAAAAGCCGAATTTGCTACAGATAGAGAAATTGACACTTTAGAGGAAGCAATGGTAGATGCCGATGTATTTGTGGGACTATCTATGGCAGATTTAGTAACTCCAGAAATGTTATTAACTATGGCAAAAGATCCTATTGTTTTTGCCATGGCCAACCCCAACCCAGAAATAAAATACGATTTAGCCATAAAAACACGTAAAGATATTATTATGGCTACAGGGCGTAGCGACCACCCTAACCAAGTAAACAACGTACTAGGATTTCCTTTTATATTTAGAGGTGCTTTAGATGTAAGGGCTACTGCTATTAACGAAGAAATGAAAAGGGCAGCCGTTATTGCACTTTCCAAACTGGCTAAAAAACCCGTTCCCGAAGAAGTAAATATTGCTTACAACAAAACCAAATTAATTTTTGGTAAAGACTATATTATTCCAAAACCTTTTGACCCAAGACTTATTGCAGAGATTCCTATGGCTGTAGCCAAAGCCGCTATAGAAAGTGGTGTCGCTCAAAAAACTATAACAGACTGGGATGCTTATAGACACGAATTATTAGGAAGACTAGGAGACAATAATAAGTACCTAGAGCTACTAATGGATAGAGCAAAGCAAAACCCTAAAAAAGTAGTGTATGCCGAAGCAGACCAAATCCAAGTACTTAAAGCTGCACAAATTGCATACGAAGAAGGTCTTGCAACTCCTATACTTTTAGGAAACAAGCAAACAATATTGGAGTTAATGGAGGAAATTAGTTTTTCTACCAAAGGAATCGATATTAGAGACCCCAAATCCGATGAAGAATTAGAATGTAAAAACAATTACGCCGAAGTATATTGGAAAGACCGCCAACGCAAAGGCGTAACCCTTTACGATGCACAAAATTTAATGAGGAGCCGTAATTATTTTGGTGCTATGATGGTTAACAATGGAGATGCAGACGCCCTACTTTCGGGCTATTCTCGCAGTTACCGCACCGTAATAAAACCTATTTTAGAACTTATTGGCTTATCTAAAGGAGTGCAAAGAGCGGCGGCAACTAATCTTATGATTACCGACGATGGACCTCTATTTATTAGCGATACTTCTATAAACATAAACCCTACAGCTAGAGACCTAACCATGATTACACGCATGACGGTAAATACCTGTAAAATGTTTGGCATAGATCCTGTAACCGCTATGGTGTCTTACGCCAATTTTGGAGGAAGTAGAGATCTTAATTACCAAAAAGTAGAACATACCGTTAAAGTAATACAACGCGCCTATCCAAATTGGGACATAGACGGTCCAATACAAACCGATTTTGCTTTAAATAACAAATTATTAAAAGAGCGTTATCCTTTTTCTCGTTTGGTAAATAAAAAAACCAACATCCTAATTTTTCCAAATTTAGAAGCAGCAAACAGCACTTATAAAATACTGAAAGAGTTAAACAAAGCCTCTTCTGTAGGCCCTATTTTAATGGGAATGCAAAAAGCCGTTCATGTCTTTCAACTAGGTGCTAGCGTAGAAGAAATGGTAAATATGACAGCAGTTGCTGTAGTAGATGCCCAAGAAAAAGAGAAAATACAGTAATTTTACACCAAAAAGATTAATGAGCACTTCTGTCTACCTACTTTGTATAGAAACCAGCACCACAAATTGTTCGGTATCCATTTCCAAAAATGGCCTAACCATTGCAAAAAAGGAAGACAATAGTGCTCAATACTCTCATGCAGAGAGTCTCCATGTCTTTATAAAACAATTACTAGACTCAGAACAAATTCTTATAAATCAACTAGCAGGTATTGTTATTAGTAAAGGCCCTGGATCTTATACAGGATTGCGTATTGGGGTATCTACTGCTAAAGGCCTATGCTACGCATTGGACATCCCTCTAATTGCTGTAAACACCTTAGAGAGTTTAGCCCACCAAGCTATAGCCCCAAAAAACGCCTATATTATTCCAATGCTAGACGCTCGCCGTATGGAAGTATATACAGCTGTATTGGATACTAGTTTTAATACAATTCAAAAAACAAAGGCCTTGGTATTGGAAGAGAATAGTTATCTAGACTTTTTAGATCAAAAACCTTGTGTCTTTATTGGTAATGGTGTCGCTAAATTTCAAGAAATATGCACCCACCCCAATGCCATGTTTACCACAAACCTACTCCCCTCTTCCGAGGAATTAGGAAAAATAGGCTTCAAAAAATACAACCAAAAACAATTTGAAGACGTAGCCTATTTCGAACCCTTTTATCTAAAAGATTTTGTAGTAATTAAATCCAAAAAAAATAGCATACCAAAAGTTTAAAATTATTTGGTAAAAAACAAGATAATAACGCCTTGCTTTGGGTAAAAACAAGGCGTTATTATTATAACTATATTCAACTAAAAACTTTAAAACTATCTACACTCTTTTCTTTATAGCATAATTAACCATTTAAAAGCCCCACCCTACTCTTAACTCTTACCATCACCCACCTTTAATTATTACACTAAAACTACCTTAACAAGCATTAGTATAACAAAAACAAAACTTTTTATACAACCCTCTTTTTTAGCCTACTCTATAAAAACACGGACTAATAAAACAATTAGTCCCTCAAAAAAAGCAAG
>CALGNG010000018.1 GCA_937958735.1 uncultured Aquimarina sp.
AGGTTTGTTAATGGATTTATAATACGGCTCTTTTCTAAGGCTATATTTTTACTATTACCAAGGCAATAGTAAACTATTAACTAACAACTAATTGATATGCTTTTTAAATTAAACATCTCTTTGTTTTTTCTTACTTCACCCCTCTACACAAAGAGGCTTTATATTTTTTACAAAAAATTAAACCCTTAAAAAACAACAGTTAAAATACACAAAATATAAATGTAAATAATTAATTTACAATATTTTAACTACTTTTACCGCCTATTAAAAGAACTCCTAATTAAACTTTTTTACAAAATGCTAGTCTAAAAAACACAAGCCAACACACCAATCTCTCTAACAGCTTAAATCTTTACTAGATTACTAACCTTAAAAAACTAAACTATGAAACGTATTTTTTTTAAAATACTAATCTGTACTGCTTTTTTTATTAGCTGCGAATCTAACGATAGTAACAACGACATTACCGTAGAAAAAAACACACCAGAAAACATTAATAACACTCCCGAAACTCTTAACACAGAAAACAACACCCCGTGTACACTAGATCAAGAGTTAGACAGTAGCCGAGGCAACTGCAACATTAAATTAGACATTAGCAACACTGTATCTACCCTTAAAAACTCCAATAACAGGGTTATTACCGCTAATAACATCCCCAATCATAATGTAGGCCTATTTGGCGGAGGTCAAGGGTCTTTAAACCCTAATGCTATTAGCGCACAAAATTCTACCTACTCAATTACCTTAGCCCCTCTAATAGCAAACACTTTTACCCCATTACTACAATCTACAGGCACAAGTAGACTAGGCCCTCAATATTCATTTGGAGTATTATTAAATGGAATAGAACTGGATCCTGTAGCCGCAGAACCTTTTCCACACAACCGCGATCTAATGGACCCCAACTTAAACTGGGAATGGAATCTAGAAGCTTTAGGCGTTAATCTTGGACTGGATTGCAACAACGCACATGTACAGCCTTCTGGAAAATACCACTACCACGGTATTCCAAATCTATATATCGATAATTTAAACACTTCTTCCAACACTATGACCTTAATAGGCTATGCCGCAGATGGATTTCCTATCTACCTAAAATACGCTTACGAAATAGCTACAGACAACACTTCCAATATCATAGAAATGACCTCTAGCTATCGTTTAAAATCTGGAAATAGACCTGGAGATGGCATTACCGCTCCATGCGATGCCTACGATGGAGTTTACTCTAATGATTATGAATTTATTTCCAATCTAGGAACCTTAGATCAAGCAAATGGTCGTACTGGAGTAACTCCCGAATTCCCCAACGGAACCTACTACTATATTATTACTAATGCCTTTCCTAGTATTCCTAGATTTTTTAGAGGAACTCCTTCGAACAGCTTTAAAATAGGTCGATAATAATGAAATATCTTTTATTACATAGTTTGCTGCTTTTAATCCCCACCCTATTTTATGGTCACGAGGTGGACAAAGTATATTACAAAATAATTGAGGAAGAAAACTACATTGTTGTAGAATCTGATTTTTCTTGGGCATTAAGAAATGCCTTAATTACATTTCGTCCATCCCTAAAAGAAGCCAATAACTCAATAGAATACCAAACCGCATTAAAGCAATACGTTTTAGAAAATCTAATACTTAAAGACCAAAACAACAAACCGTTACCTCTACATTTTGTAACACCCATTAAAAACTCAGAAAGTCATCAACACGGTAATCTATATCAATTCACCTTCCAAAAAGGTCATATATCAAGCATTACCAACACATTACTATTTAACATTCATAAACACCAAACCAACATTCATTCCATAAAAATTAATGGGATCTGGGATCACATTACTACCAACCACAAAACAGCTACACAGCATATAAAAACCATTAATTTATTTTCCTACTTATGGTTTCTAATATTTCCATTAATTCTAGTCGCTTATTTTTTTATTAAATCTAAAAAATAATATCATGAAGAAAATAATAGCCACCCTTATACTTATTGCATCTATTGGACTTATTACAAATTGTAATAGCAACGACGATGCCGACACTCTGACTACCCCTAACGAACCCACTACACAAATCCCTGCAGCAGCACCAGAAACTATAGACAAGGGGAATATCAATCCCAACCAACCCAACATACTACTTATTATTGCCGATGATATGGGATTAGATGCCACTCCTGGCTACAACATAGGCTCTCAAAAACCAACTATGCCTATATTACAAGGTCTAATAAACCACGGCATAACCTATAATAATGTATGGAGCAACCCCACCTGCACTCCTACAAGAGCAGGTATAATTACAGGAAAACACGGGTTTAGAACAGGAGTAACTAAAGTCGACGATGCTTTACCTACTACGGAAACCTCTCTCCAAAAAAACATTAGTCAAAAAACCAATAACACCTACGCTCAAGCCGTTATTGGGAAATGGCATTTATCTAAAGAGGTTAACCACCCTAACGACATGGGAATAGATTACTATGCAGGAAGCCTTTCTGGATCTGTAGCCTCCTATACCAATTGGAACCTTACTATAAACGGCGAAACAAACACCTCTACTGTTTACAACACCACTAAATATACCGACCTGTCTATAGACTGGATTAGCAACCAAACAAAACCTTGGTTTTTATGGCTTGCCTATAATGCCCCCCACACCCCTTTTCATTTACCACCAACGAATCTACACACCCAAGGCGACTTACCCACAGACGACGCTAGTATTGATGCAAATCCACAAGCTTATTTTTTTGCAATGATAGAGGCCATGGATACCGAAATAGGACGATTACTAGAATCTTTACCCGAAACTGTTCGCAATAATACCCTAATTATATTTGTGGGGGATAACGGAACTTCTGGCAGAGTAGTACAAGAATTTAATAGACGACGAGCAAAAGGCTCTGTATACAAAGGGGGCATAAATGTTCCTATGATAGTTTCTGGAGCTAAAGTTTCTCGAACAAACGAAACCGACGAGGCGTTAATAAATACCTTAGATCTATTTGCAACCATTAGCAACCTCGCAGGCGCTAGTAGTGAAATAGCAAGCGATAGCTCCGATTTTAGCGCTACATTTACCACTCCCAATTCTACACAAAAAAGCATTACATACTCTGAAGTAGGTACAAATTTAGGAACAGACAAAACCATTAGAAATGCTACACACAAATATATTTTATTTGACGATGGCACAGAAGCTTTATACAACCTAGATCAAAACCCCTTAGAAAACCCCAATTTACTAAGTCCCGAACAGTCTCCTCTAAGCGCAGAAGATAGCGCCATACGAGACTCTTTTATAGAGGAATTAAACAATAACTTCACACCCTAAATCTTACAAAAAAATCCAAACATAGCATCTAAAACACCCTTAAACCAGAGCTACTTAACATAAATTGTGAGTAACCATAAATTTTCGTTTTCTTTGCTACTATACTAATCACATTAATTTATGAGCACATTTCAAGAAAACGGAAGTTTATATATTAAGTCCGAACAAGGAATAGGAAGTATTACTTTTTCCCACCCACAAAGCAACGCTCTGCCAAGTGTTTTACTTGATCGAATATCTAAAGGAATTGCACAACTCTCCACAGATCCGGAAACTGCAGTAATCCTAATACAGTCCGAAGGAGAAAAAGCTTTTTGTGCTGGAGCAGACCTTTCCGAACTAATAACCATCGAAAACACAGAACAAGGCATCCATTTTTTTATGGGGTTTGCAAAAGTAATTAATGCCATACGCTCTTCTTCTAAATTTTGCATTTGTCGTGTACAAGGCAAGGTTGTTGGTGGTGGTGTAGGTATTGCTGCCGCTTGCGATTATGTTTTTGCTACAGAAAATGCCTCATTAAAACTTAGCGAATTAAGCATAGGTATTGGTCCATTTGTTATAGAGCCTGCCGTAAGCCGTAAAATAGGCATAGCTGCCATGAGCCAACTAAGTATCGACGCCACACATTGGCAAAACGCTTACTGGGCAAAATACAAAGGCCTCTACTCCCAGGTATTTGATAACACAAAAGATATGGATATAGCACTAACCGATCTTTTAAATAAACTATCCAACTACAACCCACAATCCATGAAACACCTAAAGGACAGTTTATGGGAAAACACAGACCATTGGGAAACTTTATTACCAGAAAGGGCGAAACTTTCGGGAACTTTAGTACTTTCGGAGCATACCAAAAATGCACTTAAAAAATTTAAAAAATAAAATTATGGAATGGCTTAGCTTACTCTCTGGAAATGGACTTTTTGTACTTTTAGGCATTATACTAATAGTAGTTTATTTTATAAATAAGTTTAAAAGATAAATTTAAGTTTTCTAACTTTTTGCGACCTATCTAGCAATATTTTATAGATTTAGAAACTATGGATTTTTTAGACACTCTTGCTAGCGGCAAGTTATTTCCCGCATTTGTATTAATTTTACTTATTATTTATATTGTAAATCGCATAAGAAGTCGACGACTATGAGCAACATACGTATTACTAAACAATTTAATTTCGAAACCGGACATGCCTTACATGGCTACGACGGAAAATGTAAAAATGTCCACGGACATAGTTACAAACTAAATGTTACCGTAATAGGAAAACCCATAAACGATATCTCCCACGCCAAAAATGGGATGGTTATTGATTTTGGCGATTTAAAAAAAATCGTTAATCACGAAATTGTAGACCTATTTGATCACGCCACTGTTTTTAACAAAAACACTCCCCACATAGAGCTAGCACAGGAATTACAAAAACGAGGACACAACACTATCCTAGTAAACTACCAACCTACTAGCGAAAATATGGTAATTGATTTTGCGGAAAAAATTAGCAACAAACTACCAAATCATATTAAACTTCATTCCTTAAAATTACAAGAAACAGACTCTTCTTTTGCCGAGTGGTATGCGAGTGATAATTTATAATATAGTCGTATGGATATTAGTCTTCAACCTGAAAAAAAAGTTTATTTTTCATCAGACAATCACTTAGGCGCTCCAAATAGTGAAGAAAGCAAAATTAAAGAAGCAAAATTTATACAATGGCTGGATCTTATAAAACAAGATGCCGAAGCCATTTTTTTACTTGGCGATCTTTTTGATTTTTGGCACGAATACAAAACCGTAGTCCCTAAAGGCTTTGTTAGAACACTGGGGAAATTAGCCGAAATCACCGATTCTGGAATTCCAGTTTATTTTTTTGTAGGAAATCACGACTTATGGATGAATGGCTATTTTGAAGAGGAATTAAACATCCCTGTATTTCACAACCCTCAAGAATTTAATATTGGTGGCAAAGATTTTTTTATAGGACATGGAGATGGATTAGGCCCTGGAGACAAAGGCTACAAGCGTATGAAAAAGATTTTTACCAATCCAATTTCTCAATGGTTTTTTAGATGGCTACACCCAGATATTGGCGTACGCTTAGCGCAGAAATTATCTACAGAAAACAAACTAATCTCTGGAGACGATGATGCTGTTTTTTTAGGTGAAGAAAATGAATGGTTAGTACAATATTGCAAACGTAAACTTAACGAAGAGCATCGAGACCATTTTGTGTTTGGACATAGACATTTACCCATGCAAATTAAGCTGCCAACTAATTCCTTGTACACCAATTTAGGAGACTGGTGTAATCATTTTACCTTTGCCGTTTTCGACGGCGAGCAAATGCAATTAAAACATTTCAAAACAAAAAATACTTAATAAAGAGTATTCTCCGATATACTTCCTATCGAAAAACTATGTTACTTATTAATCTAAGTTTGATTCAACATAACAAACATGTCCGCTCTAGTGAAATTCTTAAAGAACTTATATCAAGAAACGTATTTTTCCTTTAAAATCACCTTTTAATATACTAATTTAATACCATTGTAAAACCCCTAAATAAATTTAGGGATTTTACAATGGTATTAGTTTTTTTTTACGCCTTAGATTAAGCAATCCAATAACATTATTAATCCTATATCAATATCCTCATCTTACTAAACAACCATATAGTATAGACAGAATCATATATTCTGTCACAAAAAGCATCAAAAATTATATTTATCCTCTAATTTTTGGTGATTTTTGTAATAATTTCAACAAATACGTATTTACATATTCCTACATTACTAAAATTGATTTTAAAAAAATGCATCAAAAAATTTAAAAAAAATAAACCAATACTCATCCTAACAAACAAAGTATTTCCCATAATAAAAAAGACCTCATAAATTATTTTTTTTTAATTTTAAATTCATCAATTCCCACACCTTTAATATTGTTATTTATAGAGAAAACTCTTTAAAAATAAAAATATAATAAATTAATAGTTAAAATAATGCACTTTATGCAGTAAGGTATCTCAGCCCTATCTCGTTATATATGAAACAATTAAACTAATAATTTAAATTAAACTTAAATGAAAAATTTCAAACAAAGGTTGTCTGTTTTTGCACTAACTGCAATAGCTTTTTTTAGTATTTAATGCTCTAAGGAAGACGCAGGCGAAAACGCAAATCTGGAAACCTCAGAACCAGAAATAGTTTCTGATGAGATTTTAAACAAATTAGCAATTATAGGTTATGATACAAAAATTACACCAGTGACTTATAACGAAGAGCCCGAAGGCTATGTTGTAGAGGGAGATCTTTTGGTTTATTCAGAAGATCTAAATAATCCTACAATATTAGGGAAACAAGCCAGGAGTATTAACGTTGTTAAATGTGATATTGCTCGTAATATTTTAGTTAAAAACTCCTTGCCTAATGGCATCTATAAAAGAGCCTTGCCTGAAGCTTCAAAACAATTAAATAGCATAGGTGGGTCTTTTATCAAGTTTAGCATTACTAATAGAAACCAACACATTAATGTAAAAGCAGGTAACATTAATAATAGGCTACGTAGTATTGTACCTACTAGGTTTAGAGTTTCTACTAATGGCCTACCATTAAAAGAAATTTTAATTAATGTTAAGTATAAATACCCTCAGGCTTTGGTAGGTTTTGGACTACCTAAAAGACTTGTTGGAACTACTGGATCATTTAAAGATATCGTTGCATTGTTAATTCATGAAATTGCTCATACTGTTGGTATGGAACATAATGAAGTTGTCTTCGAAGGCGTTACGGTTAATGGTGCTCCAGTTGTCGGTGGCGCTAAAGAATTCTTGGTTAAAGGCACTCAAGAATTTCCAAATAAATCTATGTTTTACACTGGGGAATTTCCTGGAAGCGATGCTTACACCAATCAATTGACTTCAGGCGATAAGAAATTCTTTCAAGTACTTTATGGTGGCGGAAATCCACAATGCAAGACTAGAAGAAGTCTTTAATAGTTTTATTATGCTTAAATTAAAACTATTTTAACAGTATCTAGGAAAAAGAGTAGCAATTTAAAATTGTTACTCTTTTTTAATTTTAAAAAAAATAATCAATAAAACATAATATCTAAATACTTAAACAGAAATATACTACTGCTACTCCTGTACGATAAATCGATCCTTTTATTATGCTCTTAAATTTAAATGGTTTTTTATTTCCATACAGTAAATACATATAATGCATACTTCTAAAAGTTATTTATCATTACAAACAAGAATCTTAAGGGTTATAAAATATTCACTGAAAAATGTTTAAACTATCCTTTTGAAAACCTCTTTTGGAGTTGTAGTTTTGTCTATATGAAAAACACAGTGCGATTTGCAGTAATTGGCGGAGGCAGCTGGGGAACAGCTATTGTTAAGATGCTTTGCGAAAATGTAGCTACACTAAACTGGTACGTACGCAGCCCAGAAACAGTAGCCTATATTAAGGAACACAAACACAATCCGAATTACCTAAGCTCTGTAGAATTACATGACCACCAAATTAATGTAAGCAACAATATTAATGAAATTGTAGACAATGCCGATTATTTAATTTTCGCCATTCCTTCAGCTTTTCTACATACCGAACTACAAAAACTTACTATTGATATTTCCAAAAAAATAATTTTTTCTGCCATTAAAGGAATTGTACCCGAAAGCAGTCTTATTGTTGGAGAACACTTCCACAACACATACCACATCCCTTACGAAAATATAGGAGTAATATCCGGCCCATGCCATGCCGAAGAAGTTGCACTAGAAAAATTGTCGTATCTAACCATTGCCTGTAGCGACAAAGAAAAAGCATGCACTTTAGCCTCTCATCTAAAAAGCTATTACATTACTTGCAAAACCAGCGACGACATTATTGGTACCGAATATGCCGCAGTACTTAAAAACATATACGCCATAGCCGCAGGTATAGCACATGGTCTTGGATATGGAGATAATTTCCAGAGTGTCCTAATGAGTAATGCTATTAGAGAAATGAAGCGTTTTATAAAAAAACGCCATAAAATGAAACGAAACATCAACAATTCGGCCTATTTAGGAGACCTTCTTGTAACCGGTTACTCCATTTTTTCTAGAAACCGAATGTTTGGAAACATGATAGGCAAAGGCTACACGGTAAAAAGTGCCATTAT
>CALGNG010000019.1 GCA_937958735.1 uncultured Aquimarina sp.
GACGTAACTCTACTACGATACCGCTATTAGAGGTAGGCTGGTTTCTTTTGGATGGAGACCACCCATTAGTAACTACCTCTCCTGGTCTGGTAGCACAAGGAGCTATTACTCCCCCAGGACACATACAAAAAGAATACATACCCCTACCCTTTACTTGCTTTACAATACTATAAGGCGATGGCGGTAAATAATCGCTACGTAGAGGGGTTTTATATTGTATTTGATCTATTAACTGCTGGGAGTGCTCTACCCTTACACCTAAAGCAAATGCCTTGGCTTCTATTAATATTTGTTTTCTATCTAATAACTCAAAAATATCTCGGGCAGAATGTCCTGTTGCTAAAATTACTTTATCCGAATTTATACGATTGCCATCTTGTAGCTCTACACCCTTAATTTGATTGGATTTAATTATAAAATCCATCACTCTTTTTTCAAAAAGCACCTCTCCACCCTGTGCAATAATGCGTTCTCTAATACTTGCTATAATAGCAGGGAGTTTATTAGTCCCAATATGTGGATGTGCTTCTACCATAATTTGGGGCGTAGCACCAAAACCTACCAACAGTTTTAAAATATTATTTACATCACCCCTTTTTTTAGAGCGGGTATATAATTTACCATCACTATAAGTACCTGCACCCCCTTCCCCAAAACAATAATTAGAATCTTCGTTTACAATATGGTCTCTATTAATAGCTTTTAGATCCCTACGCCTTTCTCTAACATCCTTACCTCTTTCTAAAACTATAGGTTTTAAACCTAGCTCTATACACTTTAAGGCCGCAAACAATCCTGCTGGGCCTGCCCCTACTATTATTACAGGTTTGGCATTACTTACTTCTGGATAATCGGGTAACTCGACAGGTTCTTCTGTATATTTTTCATTAAGATATACCGCTACTTTTAAATTAATCTTAACTGCTTTTTGGCGCGCATCTATAGAGCGCTTTAAAATCTCTACATGGGTAATTTCCTCTTTAGGAAGCCCATTTAGTCTAGCAACGGCAAATTTTAATAAGTGTGGTGTAGCAGCTTCTTTAGGAGAAACTTGAATTTGAAAAATAGATGGCATAAAAAAACTTTGTCCAAAGATATGTAAAATTGAAATCTTGAAAGACCATATTAGTACACTTCTATCTAAACTATGCTATCCGCATTTATTATATTTGCCAGCATGTACAAACAAATTACTAGTCCACATAATAATACAATAAAACAACTACTCCAATTACGAGAAAAATCACGTACACGTAAAAAAGAACAATTATTTTTTATAGAAGGTATTCAAGAAACCTTACTGGCTTTAGATAGTAATTATACGATTACCAAAATTTATGTTTGCCCCGATATATATCCACTAATCGATTTTGAAAAACAATTTGATGAATTTATTAAAAACATTATTATTACAGAAATTAGCTTAGAGGTATACCAAAGATTAGCTTATAGAACTTCTACCGAAGGGGTATTTGCTGTTGCAAAATGGAAGGCTTTATCTTTAGAGAAATTAAATTTAAAATCTAAAAAACCGTTAATACTTATTGCCGAAGCTCCAGAAAAGCCAGGCAATATTGGTGCTCTATTGCGTACCGCAGATGCTGCCAATGTGGATGCAGTAATTATTGCCAATCCAAAGACAGATATTTATAACCCTAATATTATTAGGTCCAGTGTAGGTTGTGTATTTACTACAGATATGGCTATGGGCAGTACTTCAGAAATTATCGCGTTTCTAAAAAAACAACAAATTAATATCTACACCGCTATACTTCAAGAGGCTTTGCCTTATACTTCGCAAAATTACATACCAGCAACGGCGATGGTTGTGGGGACAGAACATGATGGTTTAAGTGAAGAATGGCGAGCTGCTTCTAAACAAAATATAATTATTCCTATGTGTGGAAAAGTAGATTCTATGAATGTTTCTGTTGCAGCAGGTATACTTATTTTTGAAGCCAAAAGACAACGTAGTTGCTAACCAATTTGTACATTTACTTTTTAAAATTTTTAGAATGAATAACCCGAATACTGTTTTTTATATTTTAATTGCCATTATAGTAATCAACTTTGTGGTAGATCTTATTTTAGATAGCCTAAACGCCAAACAATTTGGCGCAAAACTTTCTACAGAACTGCAAGACGTGTATCCAGAAGATGAGTATAAAAAATCTATGAATTACAAAAAAACCAATTATAAATTTGGATTGGTTACAGGTACTTTTTCTTTGGCCTTAACTTTGGCCTTCTTCTTTTTAGGTGGTTTTAAATGGGTACACGAAATAGCCGTTTCTATAAGCGAAAATCCTATTATTTCTGGATTAATCTTCTTTGGAATTATTATGATTGGTAGTGATATTATTAACACCCCCTTTGGCTATTACAAAACCTTTGTTATTGAAGAAAAATTTGGTTTTAATAAAATGTCTGTAGGCACTTTTATAGGGGACAAAATTAAAGGTTGGTTAATGATGTCTGTTGTAGGTGGCGGTATACTAGCTTTAATTATTTGGTTTTATGGAGTCGCAGGAGCTAATTTTTGGTTATATGCCTGGACTTTAGTAGCCGTATTTTCGGTATTAATGAATATGTTTTACGCTAAACTTATTGTTCCAATTTTTAACAAACAAAAACCTTTAGAAGCTGGATCTTTACGGGATAAAATTGAAGCTTACGGAGATAAAGTAGGTTTTAAACTAGATAAGATATTTGTATTAGATGGATCTAAAAGAAGTACTAAAGCAAATGCATACTTCTCTGGATTTGGAAGCGAAAAAAGGGTTACCCTTTTTGACACTCTAGTAAACGATTTAGACGAAGACGAAATAGTAGCCGTCTTTGCTCACGAAGTAGGGCATTACAAAAGAAAACACATTATTTTTAACCTTTTAATGTCTGTACTATTAACTGGCTTTACATTATGGTTACTTTCTTTATTTGTAGCAAGCCCCGTTTTATCTGAAGCCTTAGGCGTAAGCACTCCAACCTTCCATATTGGATTAATTGCTTTTGGAATTCTATACACTCCAATTTCTGAAATTACAGGTTTATTAATGAATCTAATGTCTCGTAGGTTTGAATACCAAGCAGATGATTATGCTAAAGAAACTTTTGCTGCAGAACCTTTGGTTACCAGTCTAAAAAAATTATCAAAAAACAGCTTAAGCAACCTTACACCACACCCTGCTTACGAGTTTTACCATTACTCGCACCCTTCCTTAACTAAAAGAATTCGTAATCTTAGAAAGTAATTTTTATATGCTATAAATAATTTTTAGCACTTATTTTGGTTATGGTTAGGGTTTAAATATACTCTAAAACGGTGTTTTAGTAACTAAAACAGGATTCAACACAAAACTTAGCTTAAATAATAAAGTCTAAACATTTACACATTTTGGCTTTATTATTTCAATTAAATTATCAAATATAAAAAGGATTTTGTTTTTTATAACACAGGAATAATCTGTTTTTTACGAGATACTATTCCTGGTAAAACTACTAATTCTGAAGTTGCATTGGCTTTAAAAGAATCTTTGGCTATAGCTTTTACAGCATCATTAGGAGCAAAAAATGTAGCTTCTTCTTTTAGGATATCTATTACAAAAAGAAGTACTTCGTCCAAGTCTTCTTCTGTTTTAACCGTTTCTATAGTTTTTAGAATACTAACTTTTCTGTCTAGTACTATATTAGGGGCTGTAGTTTCTAATACCGATACACGGTATTTCTTCCCCCCTACTTCGTACTTTTTACTATCCATCTTAATCAAGTCCTCATCAGAAAAATGCGATACATCGGATTTTGCTTCAAACATTTGTATTGCATAAGCATGCATATCGATCTCCAATTGATCTGCTAAAACAGTAGCTATTTCCCTATCCAAATCTGTTGTCGTAGGACTTCTAAATTCTAACGTATCTGACAGGACACAAGAAAGCATCAATCCTTTTATACCCTTTGGCATACTTGCAATATCAGCTTCAGACATTAAGGTATACATTACCGAAGCACTAGAAGCTAATGGCTTAATACAAATATCAATAGGACCTGGAGTTTGTATGCCTCCTACCAATTTATGATGATCTATAATTTGTATAATTTGTGTATCGTTAATATTATCAAAAAGTTCTGCTGGATTATTGGTATCTACAATTACCACTCGATCTTCGGAAGAAACAGTTTTTAATACCTCTGGCATTTCAAAACCCCAATGTTTTAAAACAAACAATGTTTCGGTATTAGGTGTTCCCAATACATATGCTTTAGCTTTTTTGCCTTTTGCAGTTAAATACCACTCCCAAACTAATGCAGACGCTGTAGCATCTGTATCTGGGGATTTATGTCCGAAAATTTTTACTGACATTTTATCTTGTTTTATTAGTTGACTGCAAATTTAGGAAACCTTTTTGGTTTTAATTACAAGATTTTATTTTTGATAACATAACCTTTAATAAAGTGTTTTTTTATGCCTTTAAATGAGTTAAAAATTAATATTGTTTTAAAGATTCTAAATCTGACGAGAAATGTGAAACTTTTGAATGGTTTTGCCAAAATTCTGGATTGTATTTTATCCAATTTTTAGGTTGCTCTTTTTTATTTTCGTTTTGACCTTCAAATGTGTTTTCTGTAATAGTTTTATAATCATAAACCCATATTTGATATTCTCTTACTACATTGGATACAAAATCAATATCCGAAGAAATTTCATTTTGTTTTCTTCGACCTCTTATATTTTTATTCTTTTCTATAATCTTTAATGGTCTATCTATACCATATTTATCTTCTTCAGTACGTTCTAGATATTTTAAATGGTATTTGTTATTGTTCCCTTTTTCAAAAAACATCATTCCTTTTCTTCCCAATTCTTTAAAACTTAACCCTAGTAAACCAATACTGCGTAAGTGCTTTACGTTTTGATAATCGATTCTTAAAATGGCAAAGTCTTCCTTATTCACATAAAAAGTGCCTTTAAAGTCTTCACCTCCATTGGGGAAAAAATTAATTTCATAAGCTAACTGTTCATTAATTTCCACTGTTCCAACTATCTCAAAATCGTATCTGCTTGTTTTTTTTATAAAATTAAGTGGAGAATTTGAATTATAAAAAACATCTTTTACCATTTTTTGTAAAGTTTGTTTTCTATTGGTTAAAAAGAAATTCGCGTTAACTTCTTCTTTTTTACTCATTTCGTTACGCATATCTAACAATTCTCCATTTTCGAAAAAACCCTGTACCCCATCTGCTTTAACACTAAAAAGACCTGACTTAATTTTGAAATAAGAATCTTTCTTAATATTTTTATTTAAAATAGTTTCTAATTTCTCGTAAAATACATCTAAATGATTATTATTATAAGTATCAAAAAATTTTGCTGCTTTGTTAATATCTAATTTCTGCTTTTTATTATTACCATACCAATTGCCATAAACCTCGGTATAAAAAGCAGAGGTTTTAGGCATTTTTTCTAACTCCTCGTTTACGTACTCTTGTGTAATTTCTTTTATTGTAGATTTCTTAAAATCAATATTTAACTTACTAATTTTATTATTGTCTTTTTGTCTAAAAAACAATTCTTTTTTAGATAGATCTGTATCGTAATTGTTTTTAATTTTTTCTGCTACATTTTCTAAAATTTCTTCTAAACTGTATTTGGAAGTTGTTATAACAACTTCGTCCATAGTTATAGTTTCTTTTTGAAGATGAATTATTAATGGAACCGCTTTTTTTAAGGGTAACTTTAAACTCTTATAGCCTAAAGAAATTAATTTTAAAGAATCGTTTTCCTTAAATTTTCTAGAAGTATCTATTTCGAAAAAACCTTCTCCATCCGCAGAGACACCTTGGTTTTTATTTATAGTAACCAATACATAAGGTATAGCTTCTTTGGTTTCTGTATCTAATATCTGAGATCTAATTACTTGTCCAATGGATAATAATGGAATATGGAGTAACACACAAAAACTTAATCTAAAAACTAAACAATTCATATCTATTATTATTAAGACTAAGTGTGTAGTCGTTATTTTAATGAAAAATAAACGAAAAAAACGCCTAAAATTGCTTTTAGGCGTTTTAACTTAATTTAATAGAGGTTTAATTTCCAACAGAAAGTTTTCTACTTAGTACATTTGATCCATAAATAATTTTTATAATATAATTTCCAGCAGAAATATTATTATTTAAAATTAGACTTACTTCGTTACTTGATTTTTCTTCTAAAACAGTTTTTCTATAAGTTATTTGTCCTAAACTGTTGTAAATAATTATTCCAACTTTATTGGTTAGGTTTTTATTAAATTTTATAGATAATTCTGCAGCTTCGTTTATTGGATTAGGATAAATATAACCTAAATCGTTTTGTGTAAACTCTATATCGTTAATAGAAAGTGTAGGAGGTGTGGCGGTAAATTCTGTTCCGAAAAGAACATCTTGCCAAAGCGCTGTATTTGCAGGGTTATTATTACTGTGGTTATTAAACCAAGTAGTTTCTGCATTAGGGCTATCAAAAAACTGTGGTTCGGTATGTGTTAACGACCATTGGTATGCATCAAAAGCCATTTCATGTAAATCTTGTTCTAATGTAGCATCAGAACTTAAGTTTTGACTTCCTCTTTCTCCTATATTGGTATCCAAATCAAATAAGCTCCATCCATCTGGAGAGGCTCCTGATGCCGAATTTGAAAAACGGTGGGCTTTTAAATTGTCTCTTATTATTCCTACACTAT
>CALGNG010000020.1 GCA_937958735.1 uncultured Aquimarina sp.
ATTTTACTAACTTTTTAAATTCTAGAACTTCCTCTGGTCTTGTTCTATTACAAGGTAACCACACCAAAAACCTTCGTGTAATAGGCTCTTTTAATAACGACCTTAGAAGGCAAATAGGACGTTTAAATTTCCCTAGTATTAATAGAGTCGATAGAAACTTCCCCCTTCCTCGTGGTCAACATTTTAATTTCTTAAACGATTCTGGGGATCTATTCCACAAAACAGGATCGTTACAAAACCAATTAGTACGAGGTACAGGAACTGTTCGTGGACATTTTTTCTTTGCTGTAAATATTAGATGGTTAAATTTACATGCTTGTTTTGGCAGACCTATACTAGTAGCCTCCGAAACAAAAGACGCCTACACTACATTGCCCCCACAACGTAGTGTTCTTGAAATCTACGACTTTAAAAACGGTAGTACGATATCGAAATTTCAAAAACGTAATTCTAGACGAATATTAACTGGTTTTGGTAAAGAAATTTGGTACTTAGAATGGATTAAAAATTATAGAGTTTCTAAAGATGGCACTAAAATGGTACCTGCTAGTTCTTCCGATGCTAGAACTGGGTTAGTAACTAACTATACAGACTGGGAACAAACCACTAACCTTGACTTTGCCAACGATACACAATGGCATTGTTTACTAGAGCTTGAAGCAGGCAACGAAGAAATTGCAAGAAATATTGTAAACGATGCACTGGGCCAGGAAGGTAGAAATAGACAACTAATAAGAACTATATTAAGTAGATCCCGTTCTAGAGCCAACTCCATATCTAGAAATGGCATAAGATCTAAAACAGTTAGACCTGCAGACTATGTTAATGTACCTGTAAGAAACTTCTCTAAGCTAAGAGTTAGAAAAAGGTAATACTAAACAAAAAGAGGACTTTTATTAAGAGTCCTCTTTTTTGTATCTTTTAATTAAATTATATATTTCCAATACACCTTACTTAATCTATGAAGCAAATTCCTTTTACTTTTTTTAAAAGTATACATTCCGCCTATTTGGAGGATACTGCTGCAAGTGAAAAATGGGTAAAATCTGAATTAAAAAAATTACAACTTTATTTTTTAGATCATCAACTTTTACAAATAAATCAAGATCAAAAAATTACAAGTATCTATTCATTTCACGAATTAATTGATTTTTTAAAAACAGAAGGCTTTTCTTTTTCTTTTAATATTAGCAATGTGAAAAGTTTTTTAGAAAAAATAGCCTATAATTTAAAACACCAGTCTATTAATAAAATAGAAATAGAAACAACTAATTACAATACTTCTGCTGGAGAAAATATTAATATTGATTTTTTTGATAAAAACAACAGTGGTTTTTATATCGGGTTTAAAAACGTAATTTCTACAAACTTACCCCCCAAAAAAAACCTAAGTATTTCTAATGTTATTATAGAAACCGCTATTCCAAAACATAACGATAATAGTTTTTGCTTTAACATACTCCTATTGGAAAACAACAGTAATATCTACACAACATATACCATATGCTGCTTGGATTTTGAAGCGTAATTTTTGTTATAACAGTATTATTACCCTATGGATTTGCTAGAAGTACTTCCCCCTTTACTCCTAAGATTTAATAGGGTATTTTTTTAGATGTATACCTGATTTTTAAAACTCAACTATTACTAGGATTAGTCTTAGCAATAGTTGAGTTTTTATATTAAAAACTTTAAATTAAAGAACATCTTCCTCTTCCGTAGAAATAACCTCTCTGTCATTTAAGGCCTGAACAGGTCTGTAATTGTTATTAAAAATATCTGTAAACAAACTTAACTGAGCCGCAGACATAGTTATCTTTTCTGTAAGAACATTCCAGTTTACGCCTTCTGTACATGGAGGAGTAGTTAAAGAACCTCCATATTGGTACAAGTCGCTATCTGTAGGCAATAGTTTAGATAAATCGTGTGTTCCTGCTACTTCTTGCTCTACACTTTCTTTTTGAGTTTCTAAGAAATTTTCTTCGGTCCAAAAACTAGTATAATTTTCGTTTTCTTCTCCTTCGTCTATTAATACTCCTACTACTAAAAGTTCTCCATCTTCGGCAACGTGTACAAAATGAAGCTCTAAAGGAGATTGACTCCCATTTATTTCATGCTCACTTTTAGCATGTCCATGAAACTGCGCTAGTTCAAACATTTTTCCATTAAAGGTAACAAAGCTTCCTTTTTCTACTTTAAACTCGTTGGTATGCGTGTTGTTTAAAGCTACTAATGCCGAATTCATCTTATATGAAAAAGTAAGTCCTGTAGCGGGTCCTTTTTTAATTATTTGGCTAGTGTTTAGATCTATAGGTGATTGGCTAGTTCCTTTTCCACAATCTTCAAAATCGGTACTTAATGTTGCCCAAACATCAGGACCTAAATTTGTATAATTCCATACTACTTTAGAATTTCCTTTTTCTGGATCCACCATCATAACGGCACCCCCATTTTCCTCTGGAGAATTAGAGTCGTCGTCCGAGCAAGAAATAACAATAGAAGAAAAGGAAATACTCAAAATTGCTATTCCGGCATACTTCAATAAAACGTTTTTTAAATACATAGTTAATTCAGTTAAGTTATTTAATATTAATGATTTGAATGAAATTAACAATTATTAACACCTCCATATGTTAATTTTAACATAATGAAAAGTTAATAAGTGTTAACACAAATACCTTGGTCTTTTTACAGACAATTAATAATATAAAAAAAACACAACTAACTGTTTACTAACGTATTAAAATAACAATAACAGCTTTCAACATTTTTTTAAAACATATTTTAATACCAATAAATAAAACCATTGCTTATTATTGGGAAAATATCAAGGGCTAAATACTACAAAGCTACCATTATAATTTGGACATATTACCTTCTGTTTTTCATCTAAATCAAGAGGTTTAAACGACAATTTAACATCAACCATTTCCTTATACAACTAGCTATTTGTTATAATAAAAAAGGTAAGCATTATATATAAATGCTTACCCTTTTTATTTAAAATTAAACCTAGAGACTTAGTTACATTAAACCATACTTCGCTTATCAAAGCTTAATTTGTTGATTTTTTTTAAATCCTCAATAATCGAAACAGCCAGATCTTTTTTAACCACAACTCCCCATGTATTGATCTTGCCTTAATCGTACTGCTTTAAAAGAATAAAATATTAGACTAATAAGTGCTAGCATAGCTAGAGCCATACCTATAAACAATACATATAGTCCTGCATTATTATGCATGCCTACATTATCGCTAACTCCAGATAATAGACCTGAAATTACAAAGCCCCCAACGGCTAAGTATAACAATGCCATAGCTCGGTTTATTAATTTTAACTGTTTTAGCTTACGCTCTATAAGTTTAGAGGTGTTTTTATTTTCTTGTATAAGTATACGTACTTCTCTACTTAAATCTATCATAATATTAGAAGTAGAAAGAATTAGCAAACAAATACCTGGTAATATGGTTATAGGTATATACCACTCATTCATACTTATTGCTTTAAATATCCTTTAAGACCATAACTAGCTAACACTCCTTCTCCTGTAGCCGCTGCTACTTGAGCAATAGCGCCTTCTCTACAATCCCCTGCTGCAAAGATTCCTTTTATAGAAGTTTCCGCAAGACCTGTTGTGGTAATAAAACCACGATCGTTTAAATCTATTACATCTTTAAACAATTTGGTGTTAGGAATTAGTCCAATAAAAATAAAAGAACCGTCACCCGTTATTACTTCTTCTTCCCCTGTTTCATTATCCTTAACTCTTAAACCTTTAAAATTTCCTTTATTGTCTGCAATAAATTCTATAGAAGTCTTATTCATATAAGTTTCTATATTACTTATACTTGGTAATTTTTCTATATAAGTAGAAGAGGCTGCAAAGGTTTCGGAACGATGTATAATTTTAACTTTTTTCACAAAACCAGACAAAAATATCCCTTCTTCTAGGGCACTATTTCCTCCACCAATAACTACTACTTCTCTATCCCTATAAAAAGCACCATCGCAAG
>CALGNG010000021.1 GCA_937958735.1 uncultured Aquimarina sp.
GAAGGCCCGCAACTGCAAAAAACGGGTTAATAATCAAGTACAGGGAGAACAACAAAATTTATATTAGTCCAGATACCAACGATTTGTTTATAGAAAAGGTTTTAGAACTAAATGAATCAATAAAAATTATTAGAAAACAAAAAGAGGCAATTTAAAACCTGCTAATTAAGTTTTGGGTAATTATAGCCATTAAACTATAATTTAAAACAAACAATACAATTATGATGGACTGGGAGCAGTTACTATCCTTACGAAAACAAGGAGATAAAAGAAAACGATTACGAATAGAAGAAGACGAAACCCGTTTAGGATTCGAAGTAGACTACGACCGTATTATTTTTTCTGCACCATTTAGAAGCCTACAAGACAAAACACAAGTAGTACCACTTTCCAAAACCAGTTTTGTACATACCAGACTTACCCATAGTTTAGAGGTTTCCGTAGTAGGGCGCTCGTTAGGAAGAAGTGTAGGAAAGCAATTATTAGAAAAATACCCCGCATTAGAAAAAACAAATGGCTATTCGTTTAACGATTTTGGAGCCATTGTAGCTGCCGCAGCACTAGCACACGATATAGGAAACCCACCCTTTGGACACTCTGGAGAAAAAGCCATAGGCGAGTACTTTAAATCTGGACCAGGGAAACAATATAAAAACCAGCTAACTCCAAAACAATATACAGATTTGGTAAAGTTTGAAGGTAATGCCAATGGATTTAAAATTTTAACAGAAACAAAAAATGGTATAGAAGGCGGTTTGCGATTATCCTATGCCACGTTAGGGGCATTTATAAAATACCCTAAACCCTCTCTACCATATAAGCCAACTAAACAGACAGCACATAAGAAATTTGGGTACTTTCAAAGCGACGAAACTTTTTTTAACGAAGTAGTTTCCGATTTAGGATTACTAAAACAAAACCTAGAAGGAGAAGATTGTTATTACCGACATCCATTAACTTATCTAGTAGAAGCTGCAGACGATATTTGTTATACTATTATAGATTTCGAAGACGGAATAAACCTAGGGCTTTTACAAGAAGAAGAAGCCTTGGAAAAACTAATAGATTTAGTAAAAGACCGTCTTAATGTAGAGAAATATTCCAATCTTACCAATAAAGCAGAACGCGTAAGCTATTTAAGAGCATTAGCCATAGGAGTATTAATAGGCGAAGCATCAGAAATATTTATAAAAAACGAGGAGGCTATATTAAAGGGGGCATTTGAAGGAGCTTTAATAGACCATAGTAGATTTAGATTACAAATAGAAGATATTATATCTATAAGTATAGATAAGATCTATCAAAGTAAAGAAGTAGTAGAAAAAGAAATAACAGGTTATCAAATCTTAAACACACTCTTAGATACCTATAATGTAGCCACGCAAAACTACCACCAATCTGCCCAGACAAGCTACGATAAATTAATATTAAGAGCAGAAGGAGAACATTTTGATTATAAAAATACAGACCTGTATTCACGTCTAATTAATATATGTCAATACGTGGCCAGTCTTACCGATGGTAATGCATTAGAAAAGTTTAAAAAAATTAAAGGATTAGGAATTTAATGTCGCAAGATAAAATGGAGAACCAGTACACAGCCTACTACAAAAACCACACGGTAAAAGAGCTAAAAGAAGTAATTAGCCAGTCTAATTTATATGAAGATGAGGCTAGATTAGCCGCATACGAAGCCCTAATAAAAAGAGAACAAGAACTTTCGGAACCAGAAAGTGCCGAATATGAAAAAATTAGATCCAGTTTTATATTAAAACAAGAAGTAAGTTTAAAAGAAAAAAAAGACCAAATAATAGAAGAACAAGAATGGTATTCGCCATTTGCAATATTAGGATTTACATTGTTTTTAGCTCCTTTTTTTGGAGCAATACTATTGTCTAGTAACCTTCGAAAGGCAAATAAAAAGCGCGAAGCAATTTATGTGTTAATAGTGGGAGGCTTTTTTTTGTTACTAGCAGGAGGGCTATTGCTTAGCCAAAAACTAACCCAAATAAAATCGTTAGCAATTAGCATTGCTGCAGGTCTAATTTTTATAGAATTTTTTTGGAAGAAATACTTGGGATATCAAGTGGCTTATAAACGTAAATCAATATGGAAAATATTAGGTATTTTTATGGGTGTAATATTTGTTTTAACAGCAATTGAAATATATTTGGATCCTCAGATTTTAGAAAAAATAATAGCAGCACAATCAAAATAAATAAGAAAAAACAGTTCGATAATAAATCGGTTACTTTAAAAAATAAAATTTGGTACGATAATTGTAAATTTATAAATAACTAATTTGTAGCTTTTATGAAAAATATAATCCTATGTATTGCCTTATTAGCGGCTAGTATTGTCGTGAATGCGCAACAAGACAGCCCTGCTTTAGAAGCAGATCAAAATCCCAATTATAAATTATCTCAAGATAAATACACTGCTAATATCCAGGCAGAGTATAGTGTTTTACAAGGCACAACACTTCAAGAGACTTATAAAGCAATCGACCCGTTAGAAGATAAGAGGCAATTAAAAGCTTTAAAAAAGAAATACAGAGCGCAACGTCCATATTGGAGACAACAACGCAGATTAGAACGTATAAGAAACACCCGATATTATAACTACAATAATTATAGTAATAGAAACTATCATCCTAGATACAACAACTATTACAATAGAGGACTGTACACCAGACATCGTAGAAACATAAGAAACTATAGTTTTGGTTACAATACTATAGGATTAGGATTAGGACTTCTAATAGGAAGCACATTCTAGAACGTATTAAAAAAATCAAAAACAATCATATTAAAATTACAGAATGAAAAAATCAATCATAGCTATTGCCTTTTGTGTATTAGGAATGTCATTAGTTACATCATGTTCTAGAAAAGTAACCAGAGTAGCTACCGATGCACAAATAGACCTTAGTGGACGTTGGAACGATACCGACTCTCGTTTAGCCGCAGAAGAACTATCAAGCCAAATACTTTCAGGAAACTGGATCACCGATTTTGTTCAAGAAAAAGGAAAAAAACCAGTAATTATAGTTTGTTTAGTAAGAAATAAATCTCACGAGCATATAGAAAGTGAAACCTTTATTAAGGATATAGAAAAAGCATTAATTAGTAAGCAAAAAGCACGTATAGTACAAGGAGGTAAAATGCGAGAAGAACTACGAGCAGAAAGAGCAGACCAGCAAAACAACTCCTCTGTTTCTACCGTTAAAAAATTCGGATTAGAAACCGGGGCAGATTATATGCTACAAGGTAACATTAACTCTATAGTAGATGCGCATAAAAAACAAAAAGTAGTATACTACCAAATAGACTTAGAGTTAACACACCTACAAACGAACGAAAAGGTTTGGATAGGAGACAAAAAAATTAAGAAGTTCGTAAAAAATTAAGATCTGTCTAAAAAAAATAAAAAGCCTTCTTTAGAGGGCTTTTTTTTAGCCTCAACGTATTTAAAAACATGTGTAGCAACCATAAAAGTTGCAGAATTAATGAAAAAAAAACACCCACAAATAGTACGCATTTTTTTTTGTTTTAGCAGTCTATTACTACTATTGGTAGGCTGTGCTACCTATAATAGTCAAACCCAAATATTTCAAACCAAAATACAGCAAGGCGATACTAAATCGGCTTTGGAAGCAATAGATAATAATAAATTTTTATCCAAACCAAGAAACCTATTGTTGTACCTTTTAGAGAAAGGAAAAGTAGCCTATCTAGACGGGAATCATCAACTAAGTAACGACCTGTTTAACCAAGCAGATACCTTTATAGAAAATAATAAAAAAGAAATAGGGAACCAAATAATAGGAGTGCTATTAAACCCAGAAAAAGAAACCTATAAAGGCGAAGACTTCGAAAAAGTAGCCATTCACTATTACAAAGCCTTAAATTACACCTTTCTTAATAAGTACGACGATGCCCTCGTAGAAGCCAAGCGGATAACACTTCAACTTCAAAAATTAAACGAATCTTATCCAGAAGGCAAAAAAAACCGATATAAAGAAGATGCATTTGCCTTAAACCTACAAGGTCTCTTATACGAAGCTTCTGGAGATATTAATAATGCCTTTATAGCCTACAGAAACGCAGTAGATGTATACCTAGAAAATCAAGGCACATACATAGGTGTTTCTACTCCCAATCAACTAAAGCAAGATCTCTTTCGTACCGCAGATAGCATGGGTTTTACTAACGATTTAGAGGTATACCAAAAAAAATTAAATACAAAATACGTACAAGTAAAAAATCAACCACAAAAAGAAGTTGTAGTTTTTTGGGAAAACGGACTAATCCCCTATAAAGATGAAACCTTTTTTACGTTCACCATTATTCCCAATACAGGGCTAGGATATGCAACCATAGTAAATAAAGACTTAGCTATAGATCTTCCAATACCAACTTTTAAAAATAACTCAAGCCTAGAAATCTTTAATGTAGCCTTTCCAAGATATATATCCAGACAAGTCTATTATAACAAAGCCACTGTAACAAAAGATAGTATCTCTTATAATTTTCAATTAGCCCAAGATTACGACGAAATAGCATTTAAAACATTAGACGATCGTAAACTTCGAGAAATAGGAAAAACGGCTATAAGAATAGCTACAAAAAAAGCAACAGAATACACCGTAAAAAATCAAAACGAAGGGCTAGGGACCGTACTAGGAATAATCAATGCCTTTACAGAAAGTGCAGACACCAGAAACTGGCAAAGTCTACCAAGTAAAATATACTATAGCCGCATACCGCTAAAAACAGAAGATACCCACATCAATGTCCAGTTAGAATCAAACAATGGAGTTCAAGACCCAATAAAAATAGATATAAATACAAAAAAAGGACTTCAATTTAAAAAGGTTTCCTCCTATAGAGTACAAAAATAAAACAAAGTTTTTATTTTTGTACTCTATGAAGATATTACACCTAGACAATAACCATCCATTATTAATAACACAATTAGACCAAACAGGATTCGAAAACCACGAAGACTATACCTCTTCAAAAACAGAAATAGAAACCAAAATAGCCCAATACGACGGAATAGTAATTCGTAGCAGGTTTAAAGTAGATAAAACCTTCCTGGATGCAGCCATCAATTTAAAATTTATAGCACGAGTAGGAGCGGGTCTAGAAAGTATCAATTTAGAAGAAGCCAATAAAAAAGGAATAAGCCTATTCTCCGCACCAGAAGGAAATAGGAACGCCGTAGCAGAACACACATTAGGTATGATTTTGTCTCTGTTTAATAAGCTAAACATCGCAGACCAGCAAGTGAAAAAAGGACAATGGCTTAGAGAAGAAAACAGAGGTATAGAATTAGACGGGCTAACCGTAGGTCTTATCGGTTACGGTAATATGGGAAAAGCCTTTGCTAAAAAATTAAGAGGCTTTAATGTAGAAGTAATCTGTTATGATATAAAAGAGGACGTAGACGATAGTAATGCAGAGCAAGTAGACTTGCTAGAATTATTTAAAAAAACAGACGTACTTAGTTTACACACCCCTTGGACACCACTAACCAATAAAATGATTAATATCGATTTTATAAATAAATTCGAAAAACCATTTTGGCTATTCAACACCGCTAGGGGTAAAAGCGTAGTAACCAAAGACCTTGTAGAAGCATTAAAAACAGGTAAAATAAAAGGAGCAGGGCTAGACGTGCTAGAATACGAAAAACTATCTTTCGAAAATCTATTCCAAGAAGATCAAATGCCACAAGAATTTAAAGAGCTGCTTACCTTTAATAATGTAACCCTAAGTCCCCATGTAGCAGGTTGGACAGTAGAAAGTAAAGAAAAATTGGCTCAAACCATAGTGGATAAGATAATTCAAAAATTCGGAAACCAATAAATGCACCAAGACGTACATATCCGAAAATTAACCCATTTAGACTGGTGGGCAATTTCGCGTATATACGAAGAAGGAGTCTTTGTAGGTAATGCAACCTTTGAAATAGAAGTTCCTTCCTGGCATCAGTGGAATAGAGATCACCACGGAGAATGTAGAATGGTAGCAGAATTAAACAAACAATTAGTAGCCTTTGGTGCTGTTTCCTCCTACTCCCAAAGTCCTAGGTTTTCAGGAGTAGGACAATTAGAAATTTATGTATCCAGAGCCTATCAGGGATTAGGAATAGGAAGCCAGTTGTTAGAAAAAATAATAAGAACAAGCGAAACCTTAGACTTTTGGTCTCTGCAAACTCAAGTTTTTGACTCCAACATAAGGGGAATTCAGTTTTTGAAATCATCAGGATTCAAAAAAATAGGCTTACAGGAAAAAATAATATTACAAGAAGGGCAATGGCAAGATGTAGTGTTATTGGAAAAGCGAAGCCAAGTAATAGGAAAACACTAAGGACTATTAACTAATTAGGGCTAACAACAATGGCGTTCCCCACTTCGCAGGCTCAGGGGTCGCGCTATCCGCTATATCTTTTCTTCGCTAGGCTCATA
>CALGNG010000022.1 GCA_937958735.1 uncultured Aquimarina sp.
GGATGTAATTGTAGTAAGCAATACAGAATATGTAACCGATTCGGAATTTAATAGTATACAAAAATACCTTAATAACGGCGGGACTGTAATTGTAGACACTAAGAGTTTATCTAAAAACGAATATGGTAAAATTCGTAAAGCACAGTTAACAGAAGCAAAAGGAAAACTAATCCAAATAGGTAAAGAACAGGCTGTAGAATCTATAAAAGAAAAAGCCTTAGAAATCGTATCAAAAAATTTAATAGATATCCAATTAACCGAAGATAATGGCTTACCAACCAAAGGATGTACCTGGAGAATTGTAGAAAACCCAGAAGGCGGATACCTAATGAATATTTTAAACTTAGGCGCAAAAGAGGCCAAGTTACAAATTGCCAATAAAAAAGGAAGCAATTTAAAAGTAACCAATATGCTAACAGGAAATAGCATAGGTACAGCATTTAATTTAAAATCTAACGGAGTATTATTATTAAAAATTACCGAATAGGTAGTTTTAACACCTATAAATTTAAAGAAAACCTTAGTAATTTAGTTTACTAAGGTTTTTTTATGGGCGTTACCCAAAGGGCCGGGCTATCACTACTCGCTCTCTACGAGGAGCTCAAACATGCCGTTCTATCCCTAACGCAGACAAATTTAGCATAAGAGTATAGATATTATAGCCCATAATTTGCTTAGAATATACATATGTTACAAAAGCTAACTGGTTAGAAATACAAATAATATAGGTTTAGATCCAATAAAAAATAAACTAGATTTAACTTAAAATATTCAAATAAATTCTAAAGCTAATAAAAAGTCATTCTACTAGTTTTGGGAAATCGATATTAATTATTTTGTATTTATAGTTTAGTTTTTTAAAATTTTGTGTTTTTCATAATACAAAAAGAAATGATCTTTTAATACTTTTAATAGATATTATGTAAATATTGAAACGTATTATGATGGTAAAAAAAGACTATTTTATTAGTACAAGCAAAGTTTCTTCTAAAGAAGCATTGCCATATTGGAATGATTATGTTGGAAATAAGCTCTTTAATGTTGCAGCTAAAACAAATTATAATCTAACCAATTTTTACGGATCGTTAGCTGGATATGCGGTAGATAATATTCAATTATGTAAAATAAGTGCCTGTAGTCACGGTGTCTACAAAACAAAAAAACAAATAGCAAAATCTACAGAAAGTTATTTTCTTGTAAATTTTCAAATAACGGGCGAATCTTACATCACTCAAGATGGTCGGACGGTTCACCTAAAAGCTAACAATTGGTCATTTACGGATAGCACACGCCCTTATTTATTTAATTTTACTACAGATTTTGAATTGTTAATTTTGAAAATCCCAAGAAATCAAATTACTTACGCAACAACTTATATTACTTCTAATACCGCAAAATTATTAGATGATCATGGTTTAGGGAAAATATTAAAAAACTATGTCTATTCTATTAGTCATGAATTAAAAACACTTGATACTCTTACTCGTAAGTATTTGGCAAATAATTTATTAAAGTTGTTTAATGACTACCTAAATCTAAAGTTTATTTTAGAAAGCAGTACAGATTCTTTAAATGAGACGATGCTTATTAAAGTAAAATTTTTGATAAATGAACAAATTACTAATCCACAATTATCCATTCAATATATAGCAAATATATTTAAATGTTCTAAGAGACAATTACATACTATTTTTAATAATGAAAATTTTACGATAAGCAGATATATAAAGGATACAAGATTAGAAAATTGCAAAGTCGATTTAGAGAATTTTAATTTCTCAAAACTAACCATAGCAGAAATTGCTTATAAAAATGGATTTAATGATATAAGTTATTTTGCAAAATCTTTCAAGCAAAAATACAATGTCCCACCAGGAGAATATAGAAGCCTTAATGCACAGGCTATAAATATTAACAGTATTCTTAATATTTCTTAATTTATTTTAAACATCAACGGTATTTCACTATACACCATTAGATTCTGCACTATTCACCAGTTTAAGATTGAATAATTAAACTTACTTGCTATCTGTAAAAAGTAAATATTGATATGAATATGGATAAAGAAATTAGGATTGTATAAAGGACCTACTTTTACTAATCATTATCTTATTATGTACACTCTATCTAATAAACTCTAGAAGAATTAGATATATAGTAGCACTAAATAAAGATTTTTTAATCTAGATTTTATTTTTTACAAATAGTCGTTTTATAGTGTATCAAAAACACTTTAAAACTATAACATTTAATATTAATCTCAAATAAAAATAAAAGATGGATTTAGGCGAAAATATAGACTATAAAGTAGCAGTAGTGCAAGCGGCACCCGTTTTTCTAGATTTAGATGCTAGTATAACCAAAGCAATTGTACTTATAGAAGAAGCAGCTAAAAAAGGAGCTAAATTAATAGCTTTTGGAGAAACTTGGTTACCAGGATACCCTTGGTGGATTTGGTTAGGAGCACCTATACATAGTATGAAATTTGTTAGAAAGTATTATGAAAATTCATTGCAAGTTGGGAGTGAGCAATTTTTGCGACTTTGTTCTGCCGCCAGAAAGAATAATATTTTTGTAGCCTGTGGTTTTAGCGAGAAAGAAGGAGGGTCACTCTATATCTCTCAAATGCTTATTGGGGATGATGGAGAACTAATAAATACACGTAGAAAATTAAAACCTACACACGTAGAACGTTCTGTATTTGGTAGTGGAGATGGTAGCGGTCTTGTGGTACAAGATACATCTTTAGGAAAGATAGGATCTTTAGCTTGTTGGGAACATTTACAGCCTTTAAGTAAATATGCTTTATACGCGCAAAACGAACAATTACACTTTGCAGCTTGGCCAAGTTTTTCAGTATATGCAGAAAAAGCCAATGCTTTTACACCGCAGGTAAGTATAAATATAAGTCAGATATATGCTTTAGAGGGCTCATGCTTTGTAATGGCACCAAATACAATGGTTTCGCAAGAAATTCAGGACTTACTTTGTGATAACGATTTTCAAAGAGAACTACTAACAGTTGGCGGTGGTTATGCAAAAATATTTAGTCCCGACGGTGTTTCTCTAGGTCAAGATATCCCACCAACCGAAGAAGGGATTATTT
>CALGNG010000023.1 GCA_937958735.1 uncultured Aquimarina sp.
ATTTATCCTAACCCTGTTAGACAAGGCCAGTTAGTAACATTACAATTAGATAAACCTTTGGATGTAAAAGAAATTAAAATTTCAAATATTCGGGGCCAACAAGTATATTCTAATAAAAATATATCTAAAGAGCTTAAAATAGCCATGCCTTACTCTTCTGGTATTTATATACTACAAGTAATAGCAAATAATAATAGACTTATTGCCAAAAAAATTAGCGTGAGGTAATACCGTAACCATTTATTTAACAATAAAAAAGTTCGTAATTAATATTAATTACGAACTTTTTTATTGAATTTTTAATACTTATTAGAAAGCAAATAATGTATCTAATATTTCTTTTACTTGTGCACCATGCTCTGCTTTTAAACTAGCTTCCATGTCTACCAAAAGAGTATTAAATTTCTTAATTACTTTTTCTGTACTCACTTTATCAAGAGGTATTTTTTTTCCGTCTGGTTTTACTAACTTAAATAAATACTGCGTATTTACGTCAGATCTTTTATCTGCGGTTCTTTCTAAAATAAAAGTTTTATCTCCTTTAACAAAGCCTATTCCTTTTTCTTCATCTGCAATTACTTTATCTGTCTGGTCTGATACGCGCTCTGCTAAAATAAACATATCGTCATATTCCTTAGATAGTAACTTGGTATCTAACTGTGCAAAAATAGCTTGGGAACTTAATAATAATAATGCGGCAATAATTAATTTTTTCATAATGTAGGTTTTTAAGATTTAGATTTTTCTGTGTAATTCAAATATTGTGCCTTAATTGGGCAACAAAATAGTGAATTTATTTTTATTACTTAAAAATCGATCTTAATTATATAAGAATTCTAAAAATATAACTATGGCATTAATTTTGGAGAGGTTATCTCTTTTAACTTTTCATAATTTAATACATGTTCCCAAACAGCTATTCCGTTTTTGTATTATTCTTTACATTTTGCTCTACAATATTAGCTCAAACTAACGATACCAATCGTCCACAAGCCGTTAATAAATCCCCATGGAATTCTAATTTTAAAACTGCTCTACAAATAAACCAAATTGCCTTTAATAATGATTGGCAGGGCGGAGGAGTTTCTAACTTAGCTGTAAATAATAAAATAGACTATAAAGTAAATTACAAAAAAGGAACTTGGGCTTTAGATAATAATATAAAATTGGCTTACGGGATTACAAAAATTGATGATGAAGAAAAAATCCGAAAAACAGAAGATAATCTGTCCTTTAACACCACTCTTTTTAAAAATATAAAGAATAGCTTATGGAGTTATTCTACTTTTTTTAACTTTAAATCTCAATTTACTAAAGGTTATAATTATAAAAAAGACGGTAATAGAACTTTAATTAGTAATAGTTTTAGTCCTGCCGTTTATCAATTTGGTCCTGGCCTATTGTATAAAAAGGATAAAAATTTAAAAATTAACGTTGCCCCTTCTACCATTAAAGCCATTACTGTAGATGATTTTTTTACCGATAAAGAAGATGCCTTTGGTGTAGATCAAGGAGATACTAAAAATATCGAGTTTGGGGCTTCTATAATTGCCAACTATAAATTTGATTTTGTTAAAAATGTAACCATAGAAAACCTGGTTAATGTATATGCTAATTATCTAGGAGCTATAGGTAATATAGATATTAACTACACTCTAAGTATGAATTCTAAAATTAATAAGCATATGAGTGCTAATTTTAGTTTGCAAACCATTTATGACGAAGATACTGTGAGTGCTTTACAAGTAAAAGAACTTATTTCTATAGGAATAAATTACGAAATCTAAAATTCTACTATAAATTACAAAGGCATTAAACACTTCAATAAAAGAAATTTTTAATGCCTTTGTAGAAAATCATCTACTAATTTTTATGGGACTATACACTTTTTGTCTATTATCTTAATAAGATGCCTATGTGCATTAGTATAACTAAATTTTAAAGTCCTATTGTCTTAAAGAATCCTTTATCTTTCGAAGAGGATTAAACCTTCGCTACGGTCTGCAATAACAATATATTGATTAGTTACAGCAATTCCTCTAGGCTGTACTAGATTATCTATATCTATATTAGATATATTATTATTTACAGGATTTATTCTTCTTACTGTATCACTGTCTAAACCTATAACAAAAAGAGAGGTTCCATCTGTTGTAATATTAACTGGTGTAAAACCTAAATCTATACTAGGAAGTATGTTACGATTATTCGTATTAATAACCTCTACACTATTGCTCGCAAAATGCGCAATGTATAATCTATTATTTAAAAATTCACTTTCTACAGGAAAATTTGCTGGCGTAAATAAATTAAACCCCCCAGTTAATGGTCCTGGACTTAAGGTAGCCACTTCTGGTGTAACAGTTACTGTACCATTGGTATTAAAATCTACTATTTGGATTCCCCAATTTCTTACTCCTCCTAAATCCTGCGAATAAAATGCTCTAGCTCCGTTAGTTGTTGAAATTACATTTACATCGGGACTACCTGTTCTTTGATCTACTATACCAATACCATTGGTCGCTGTTCTTATACTATTAGGAGTATAGGTAAAAATTCTAGTGTTTGCAGTTCCTCCAGAGGTAACTACAATACCATTAGCAGCAGAAATACCAGAAAACAAACCAAAATTTGTGGTAGTAGTTGCTGCTACTCTAGGTTGTAATGGATTAGATGTGTTTAAAGAACTAATACTATTTCTAGATTGGATAAAAATAGTTCCTGTACTGCGATCTACCGTAATATCGTCTGCAGGAATACCAATTAGACGGCGCTCTCTAGAATCTAAAGCAATAACTTCTATTTCTCCTCCACAAGCTGCATACGCATGTCCGTCTAAAATAATAACATTACTACAGCCGTTTGAAGCTAAACTGACTGCATTGGTACTTGTATTACTAATTTCTGTAGTAATCCTATCCATTAAATAAAGTACTTGGTTATTTCTATTGGATAATTGTGTTATAATTAGCTGTTGGTTTCTATTAACTCTAATAGTTACTCTAGGTGTGGTAGTACTTAAATTTCCTAAATCTATATTAAAAATACCTCTTATAGGATTACCGTTTCTAACACGATTAGATACTGTAAAAGTATTGGTAAGATTAGCTCCGTTAAATAGAGAAATACTATTGTTATTAAAACTTATAGAAGAGAAGTCTTGGGCATTATTAACTGTTGCAGGGAAAAAAATATCGTCAAAATCTATTTGGTCTATAGGCTGCTGGGTACCTCTATTTACACTAAGAGTACTAACTTGCCAAGAAGAGCCATCTAATTGGCTAAGATCCATTAAACGACCAGTATTTAGATTTTTAGCAGATGTTTTAGTTTCATCTAATTCTAAAAAATTTTCAGATGTTAACGATTCACTTTCGCAAGACACTATAAAAAGACTTGCAGTAGTTAATAATAAGGTTTTAAATAAGCCCATTTGTAATATTAATTTTTAGTTGTTACTAAAAGCAGTCGACAATAAAAAGTAATAATTACAAAAAATTAAGCTGTTCTGTTTTGTATAAAATAGACTTTTTTAAGCTTATCTGCAAAGAAAGGGAAAAAGCTTGTTATTGTTCTTTTATAAATTTTATGGCAGTATCATTAAATATATTTGGACTTTCTATATTAACTACATGTCCACACTTGGGAACAATTAATAATTTTGTTTTTTGATGAATTTTTACCATTTTTTCTATAACAGGAAGAAATAAATAGTCTTGTTCTCCCATAATATACAGCGTGGGTATTTTTATGTCTTTGGCTCTAAAAAAACGTAATAAGGGATTAATTTCTGCCGTAAGGCGAAACCATTTTATAAACTCTTTTTGATATAATTTTTTGGCTTCTCTAGCAAATAACATACGAGAATGTTTGTGATTTTTCCTAGGCATTATAATAAAAGCAAATAATTTATATAAAAACATATAGGGCATTAGGCTTTTAAACCAAGATCCCAGCTTCATTAATACCTGTGATCTAAAATTCATTTTCATAATTGCCCCACCCATAATCATACTTGCAACTTTAGTAGGGTGTTTTTCGGCTAAATTGCGTATTAAAATAGTTCCTAAAGAAATTCCTATAAAATGAGATTTCTTTATTTTTAAATGTTCTAAAACCTCTATAATATCTTGAGTAACACTATCAAAAGTGTACTTTTTAGGATTGTCTAACATATTGGTTTTACTATTTCCATGTCCACGTAAATCCAATACCAGTACATTAAAATGTGTAGAAAAAGAGCGTAATTGTTTAAACCAGATAGTAGAACTTCCTCCCGCGCCGTGCACAAAAGTTACCCAATAAGTACTAGTAGGGTGTAAATATGTAGTGTGATGTAACAAAGTAGCTATTTTTACAGAGATAATTTACTATTTATAAGGTCAAAGGTATTTAAATTTGCCTTAACCTTAGATAAACCTTGTTTATCAACGACTAATTTAACATATCCCTATTCTATGCGTTGGACATTAAAGCCCAAACCTCAAGACCACAAAGTAATTCATTTACAAGAAACATTGGGTGTAAGTATTACTATTTCTAAATTACTAGTACAACGCGGTATCGAAACCTTTGAACAGGCTAAAACTTTTTTTAGACCTACTTTAAATCAATTGCATAATCCTTTTCTAATGCAAGATATGTCTATAGCCGTAGAAAGAATTTTAAAGGCTGTAAAAAATAAAGAGCGCATTATGGTCTATGGGGATTATGATGTGGATGGTACAACTAGTGTGGCTTTAATGAGTACTTATTTACAAAGCCTTTCGCCAGATATTACAGCTTATATTCCAGATAGGTATGCAGAGGGTTATGGTATTTCTTATCAAGGTATAGATTATGCTCATGATAATGAAATTAGCCTAATTGTAGCGCTAGATTGTGGTATTAAAGCTATAGATAAAATAGCTTATGCAAAAAAAAAGGGTATAGATTTTATTATTTGTGACCACCACAGACCTGGTAAAGAAATTCCAGATGCCGTGGCTGTACTAGATCCTAAAAGAGAGGATTGTAATTATCCCTATAAAGAGTTATGTGGTTGTGGAGTGGGGTTTAAACTAATAAGTGCTTTACAAAAAACCTTAGAAAACCCTTTTGAAGAATTAATCCCTTATTTAGATTTAGTAGCTACCGCTATTGGTGCGGATATTGTTCCCATGACTGGAGAAAATAGGGTCTTGGCTTTTTACGGATTACAGGTAATTAACTCCAATCCAAGACCTGGTTTTAAGGCATTAATGCTACAAAGTAAAAAACAAGAACTAAGTATTACCGATGTAGTGTTTACTATTGCCCCTAGGATTAATGCCGCAGGAAGAATGAAACATGGTTTGCATGCCGTAGAATTACTAGTAGAAAAAGATTTTGAAAAAGCTAAAGGTTTTGCAATGGCTATAGAAGCTTACAATTATAGTAGGAGGGAGGCCGATAAAGAAATTACCATTGAAGCACTGGATCAAATCAAAGAAAATAAAGAGACTAATTGTAAAACCACAGTAGTTTATGAACCCCACTGGCATAAAGGAGTTATTGGAATTGTAGCCTCTAGACTTACCGAAACTTATTACCGCCCAACATTGGTTTTTACAAAAAGTGGAGAAAAATTAGCCGCTTCTGCCCGATCTGTAATAGGTTTTGATGTATACAATGCTTTAGAAGCTAGTGCAGAATATATAGAGCAATTTGGTGGCCATATGTATGCCGCAGGTTTAACATTAACCGAAGAGAATTATCCTAAATTTAAACAAAAATTTGAAGAGGTGGTTACTGCCCAAATAGACGAAAAGTTACTAACTCCAGAAATACAAATAGATATGGAACTTAACTTTTCTGAAATAGATGCCAAGTTCTATCGTATATTAAAACAATTTGCACCTTTTGGTCCTGGCAATTTAGCTCCTGTATTTTTAACTAAAAAAATTATAGATACGGGATATGCTAAAACAGTAGGTGTAGACGATAAACATTTAAAATGTACCCTACAAAACGGGTCTAAAAATCCTAGATTTGGAGCTATTGGTTTTGGAGTAGGAAATAAATTAGAACTTTTAAAAAATAAAACCCCAATATCTTTAGTTTATAATTTAGATGAAAATGAATGGAATGGAAACTGTACTTTGCAACTTGTAATTAAAGATATTAAACCCGAATAGTCCCCACTAACTTTTATATATTTGAAAATAATTTTTTAACTAATGACTTTAAAAAAAGCCTCTCTGCTTATACTATTAGTACTTATCGTAGACCAATGGTCTAAAATATATATTAAAACGCATTTCGAATTAGGAGAATCTACCGAAATACTTAGTTGGTTTAAAATACATTTTGTAGAAAATAACGGTATGGCTTGGGGTATGGAAATCCCTGGATCTTATGGGAAATTATTTCTAAGCCTTTTTCGATTTGGAGCTATTAGTGCTATTGGATATTGGCTATGGGATAGCGTTCGTAAAAAAGCTTCTAATATACTTATTACCTGTATTGCCTTAATTTTTGCAGGTGCTTTGGGCAACCAATTAGATTCTACTTTTTATGGTTTATTTTTTAACCATAGTAACAACCAAGTGGCTAGTTTTATGGCAGAAAATGGAGGATATGCCCCTATATTTTATGGAAAAGTAGTAGATATGTTTTACTTCCCACTATACCAAGGTGTTTTACCTAATTGGGTGCCTTTAAGAGGAGGTACTTATTTTACTTTTTTTGATCCTGTATTTAATGTAGCAGATTCTGCTATTAGTATAGCTGTAATGCTTCTAATTGTTTTTAATAAAACTGTTTTTCCTAAAGAAAATTCTTAACTATTATTTATCAAAAAAGATCCTAAGTTCGTCTAAAGAATTTAATTTTTTTTTACGATAAATTTTATTAATTTTCATTTTACGATAAATACCAATGTACTCCACAAAAGGTATAATATCTCTATGTCCTACACCATCTACAATAACTAATTCTATACAGCCGTTTTTTAAAACTTTACAACAAATATTCTTCCCCGTTAAATCTTTTACAATTACTTTATGTTTAATTAATTGCTTTTTTAATTTTTGTAAATGATCTAAAAATAATTCATCTGAAAAAGGAGATTCATTCATTACTAAATAATCGTAAAGAGTTAAAGAAACATTATTAGTGGTTTCATCTCTTATTAAATCATAAATAAAACCAACACCTAAGTTAGTGTCTTCTTTTCCATGAAATTTAGCCAAAAAAGGATATTCAAAATATTTACTTCTCTTATTTTGAATTTTTTCATAGTATTTTACTTCCTTATTAACACGATCGTTCTTATGATTATCGTCTATTTTAATTTTAACACATAAATTACTATTATCGGGATGTATAAAACACTTTTGAAAATCTCCTTTCCCTATATAAAATTTTTCTTTTAGATCTAACATTTTTTGCTTAACTATTTAATCCGATCTTAATTTTTTAGCAACTAATTTTATCTACACGCCTTTGGTGGCGTCCTCCTTCAAAATCTGTATTTAGATATATTTCTACCATTTCCAATACTTGAGCTTCTGCCGTAAAGCGTGCAGGTATTACTAATATATTAGCATTATTATGCTGTTTAATAATTGCTGCTATCTCTTTAGACCATGCTAATCCTGCACGTACTTTAGAGTATTTATTAGCTGTCATAGCCACTCCATTACCTGTACCACAAAGTAATATTCCCAAATCTACCTCTGCATCGTTTACCTTTTTAGAAACTAACCGTGCAAAATCAGGATAATCTACACTATCATTACTATTAGTACCACAATTAACTACTTCGTGTCCTAAACTTTCTAAATAAGTTACAATAGACACTTTATAATTGGTACCAGCGTGGTCATTTCCTATAGCAATTTTCATTTTTATAATATTTTTTAATATTTTACAAAGTTAACTATTCTATATATAGGTTAATCCATTTTATTATGCGTTTAGTTTTTATTTGTGGATATAATACAGTAAGTAATTCTAGATCCACCAACTGTTAACAAGTCTGTATTACTGTTATCAACTTATGTAGATAGATTGTTAATAACTCTAGTAAGTTTTTTTGCTTATTAAAATCCTTTTTTCAATACAGCCAGACCTATTAACAATCCTAATTTAATTTTAATTTTCGCTTAACTAGTTATTCAATTTTAAGAGTCGGTTCTAAACATCAATTTTTAATGTTAATTCAAAAATATAATAATCAATAGTAGTTATTAACCATTGTTAATAACCTTGTAAATTCCTTATTTATCAATAGATTAACCTTGTTACAACTTGTTAATTCAATACTAAAAAACAACTAATTAATTAATAAGCAAAAAAGAAGTTTAAAAGTTATACCGCTATTAACAAGCTATAATAACATTCATTATTTTTTTTAAATTTTAAAAAGAAAAGAATTATAATATAATATATGTGTATAAGATTGAAAAGGAGATTTTAAAAAAGAGCTATTCATTCTAAAAAAAAATATAATTCTTAAAATTAAACTATTTGAAGTCCTTCTTGATCTTTCCTTAGCTTTTCTATAATAGCCAAGGTTTCTTCCTTGGCATTAGGATGTACTACTAATTCTATGCCGCCTAAGGCATTCGAATAAAAGGGTGTAATACCTACCATGGTTTCATTTTTAAAAAAGAAAGGTATTTCTGCCTCAAGCAATAAATGCTTTAATACAGAATATTCGTATGGATACGTAAATCTTGCAATGGAAATATAATCTATCATCTCACTAATTTAACTTTTAGTCGATAAAAAGAAAAGAATTTAACTGCATTTAATTCTTATGGTGGTTAAAGTCTAAATAATAACTGTATTTTTAGACAAATTCAATAGCTAAGATGGGTAGAAGAAGTAATAGTCAAAAGAAAAAACCGGCGAGTTTGACCAATTTAGATGTTAAAATCCTACAGGTTTTAAAAAAATCGAACAGCCAACCCATGAATTACAAGCAGATAGCAGGAAAACTTAAAGTTACCGATGCTAGTGGACGTAATCAGATTATCAAAAAAATAGCGCAATTAGCGGCAAAAGGACAAATAGAAGAGGTAGATAGGGGTAAATTTATATTAAAAATATCGGCTAGCACCTATACAGGTAGAGTAGATGTAACATCTAAAGGTTCTGCTTATGTAATAGTAGAAGATTTAGAAGAGGATATTTTTATACCCAGTAATGCTTTAAATAAAGCTTTCCATGGCGATACGGTAGAAGTATACTTATATCGCCGTCGTCGTAGAGGAAACCATGAAGGAGAAATTAGTAAAATAATAGAACGCAAGCGTACCGAGTTTATTGGGGTTATAGAAATTAAAGAAAATTTTGCTTTTGTAAGTAGTCAAGATTCTAAAATGTATACCGATTTTTTTATTCCTAAAGAAAGAATTAATGGGGCTAAAAATGGTGAATTAGTATTGGTAACGCTAGATGATTGGCCAGAGAAAGCAGATTCTCCTTTTGGATCTGTTAAAGAAATTTTAGGAATTCCTGGAGAACACGAGACAGAAATACACGCTATATTATTACAATATGGTTTACCCTTCGAGTTTCCAAAAGAAATAGAAGAGTATGCTAATAACATAGATACGTCTATACAAGCAGAAGAAATTGCTAAGCGTAGAGATATGCGTAAAACCTTAACTTTTACCATAGATCCAAAAGATGCTAAAGATTTTGATGATGCTTTATCTTTTGAAGTACTTAAAAATGGAAATTATGAAATAGGAATCCATATTGCCGATGTTTCCCATTATCTACAACCTGGTACTATTTTAGACGATGAAGCTTACGAGCGTGCTACCTCTGTATATTTAGTAGACAGGGTAGTACCTATGTTACCAGAAATTTTATCGAATAATGCCTGTTCTTTAAGACCAAATGAAGAGAAATATACTTTTTCTGCGGTATTCGAAATAACCCCTAATACAGAAATAGTGGGGGAGTGGTTTGGTAGGACTGTAACTTATTCCGATGCCCGTTTTGCTTACGAAGAAGCGCAACAAGTAATAGAAACTGGAGAAAGGTTTATACCTGCTGCCATTTCTCTTACAGGTGAGGATTATAAAGTAACAGAACCTATTGCCAATGCCATATTAAAATTAGATGAGTTGGCAAAAGTGATGCGAGAAGCCCGTATGCAGTCTGGTGCCTTATCTTTTGATAAAACAGAAGTAAAATTTAATTTAGACGAGAATAACGAGCCTGTAGGGGTGTTTTTTAAGACTTCTAAGGATGCTAATAAGCTTATAGAAGAGTTTATGCTTTTAGCTAATAAAAAGGTCTCAGAGTTTATAGGAAAGCAAAATCCCCAAAAGACGTTTGTATACCGTGTCCATGACGAACCTAATGAAGAAAAATTAGCCTCTTTGCAAACTGTGGTATCACAATTTGGGCATAAACTGAATTTACAGAACAAAAAAACAGTGACTTCTTCTCTAAACCAGCTATTAAGTGATGTAAAAGGAAAAAGGGAACAAAATATGGTAGATACTTTAGCTATTCGTACTATGAGTAAAGCTATTTATACTACCCAAAATATAGGGCATTATGGACTATCTTTCGATCATTACTCGCATTTTACTTCCCCTATACGTCGTTATCCAGATGTAATGGCGCATCGTTTATTGCAACATTATTTGGACCAAGGTAAATCTGTAAGTGAAGCAGAATACGAAGAAAAATGTAAACACAGTAGCGAGATGGAAGGTTTAGCGGCTAGTGCAGAGCGTGATTCGATTAAGTTTATGCAAATTAAATTTATGCAAGAGCATAAACACGAAACGTTTGTAGGAGTAATTTCTGGTGTTACCGAGTGGGGTATTTATGTAGAAATTATAGATAATAAATGTGAAGGAATGATTCGTCTAAGAGATTTAAAAGACGATCATTACTCGTTTGTTCAGGATAAATACGCTGTAGTTGGAAAACGTACGGGTAAGGAATATGTACTTGGGGATGAGGTAATGGTAAAAGTGCGCAATGCAGATTTAATAAAGCGCCATTTAGATTTTATTATTGTAGACCCTAAGGATCAAGAAGAATTAGTACATACTACTAAGTAAAATATAGATTTAAGTATTTAGATATTAGAATTTTGAGTAAACAAAAGAGATTAATAAATAATTTATTATTATTTTAATATAAAGTATAGTGGTATAAACTTTAGACAAAATACTTACTACTTTAAATAATAGTAAGTTTATTAAGAAAATTGCATATAAAATTTAATACTCTTTACTTTGTATTCTATACCAAAAAATAATGTTTTACGAGGATATAAAATTAGCAATTAGCTTTGGTTTTGTGCTAGCCATATTGGTGGGTCCTGTATTTTTTGTGATTTTAGAAACGGCAGCCATAAAAGGTTTTAGAGCTGCTTTAGCTTTAGATTTTGGAGTAATTGTAGCCGATGCTGCATTTATTACCATTGCCTATTTAAGTACTAGTCAATTACTAGAAAAAATAAAAGACGAACCTTCTTTATTTATTTTTGGAGGCGTATTACTTATCGCTTACGGGGTAATTACATTTATAAAGGAAAAAAAAGTAGAAGATTCTAAACGCGATATTTCGGTAGAATTAATTAATAAACATAATTACTTTAAGTTGTTTTTAAAAGGTTTTTTACTCAATTTTATAAATATAGGTGTACTTGGTTTTTGGTTAACTATTATTATAACAGTGGGACCCCAATTAGAAATGAATACTCCTAGAGTAATAAGTTTTTTTGGATTGGTTTTAGGAGTTTACCTATTATTAGATATGGTAAAAATGCTTATAGCTAAAACTTTAAAAAAGAAACTAACACCATTACGTATATTTTATTTAAAACGTGGAGTTAGTGCGCTAATGATAGCTTTTGGTATTTTATTACTTTCTAAAGGCTTATTTCCTAAAAGTGCAGAACAGTTACAACAGCAAATAGAAGAAGTAAATCCTTTTTAAATAAGAATTAAGCACAAAAAAACCCTCAGTATAACTGAAGGTTTTTTAGAGGTGCCAAGCGGATTCGAACCGCTGTACATGGTTTTGCAGACCATTGCCTAGCCACTCGGCCATGGCACCCTACTTGGACGACAAATATAGTATAATTATAGAGTATTATACAAGACTTAATGCCTTCAAATTTCGGAAGTATATAAATTACCTACTTTTAGTACGCTCGATGGTTACCATTTCTACATCTCCGCCAATAGGAGGATTTATTTTAGAAACCGCTACTGTAGCGGTGGTAACCAATATAATCTCTTTAAAAATACGGTTTAAGATACGTTCTGCTACATGCTCTAATAAATTTGCACGAATAGCCATTTCTTCCTTTACAATAGCGTTTAGATGTACATAATCTACTGTATCGGCTAATTGGTCCGATTGTGCAGACGCATTTAAATTAGCCGTTACAGTTAAATCTACCCGATAATCAGAACCTATTTTAGACTCTTCCACTAAACAACCATGGTTAGTATGTACCCGTATGTTATGTAATTTTATAATTCCCATCTTATAAATTTTATTCTTTTGCTTTTAGCTAAATTAGTATAGTTATTAAAGCTTATTTTAATTTACTACTATCTACAGGGGTAAGTTTATAAACTTTGTCTTTCTTTTTAATTTTAGATCCTTTAGAAATATTAAAAATACCTCCAATTACAATATTTCTTTGAAAAAAGAAGAAATTT
>CALGNG010000024.1 GCA_937958735.1 uncultured Aquimarina sp.
AGAGGCCGTGACCTCTAAAGAAGTACGTAAACAAAAAATAGATTTGTCTAAGTTTACAGCCATTATACTAACAAGTAGAAATGCTGTAGATCACTTTTTTAGATTGGCAGAAGAAATGCGCTTTAAGGTGCCCGACGCAATGAAATATTTTTGCCAGAGTGAAGCCGTAGCGTATTATTTACAAAAATATGTAGTGTACAGGAAAAGAAAAATTTACGTAGGAACGCGTACTTTTTCAGAATTGTCTCCACTTATTAAAAAGTATAAGAATGAAAAATTTTTACTACCATCGTCGGATAAGTTAAAAGACGATGTACGTAAAGTTTTAGACGATTTAGAAGTAAATTGGGTAGAAGGTACTTTTTATCGTACTGTAGTAAGCGATTTATCTCATTTAAGAGATGTGTTTTACGATGTATTGGTATTCTTTAGTCCTTCTGGAATTCAATCTCTATTTGAGAATTTTCCAGACTTTAAACAGAACGATACCCGTATAGCTGTTTTTGGTACTTCGACTATTAAAGAAGCGGAGGCGCATGGCTTAAAGTGTAATATTACAGCACCAACACCAAAATCGCCATCTATGACAATGGCTTTGAAAAAATATATAGATGAAGTAAATAAGAAGTAATCCAATTACTTTTTTTAGATATTAAAACCTTTTGGTCTGTATAGATTGGAAGGTTTTTTTTTGGTCGATAGCCAATAGTACCTAAAGTATAAAAGAACAAAATAAGAAACCTCAACTAATAACGGCTTAGATTACCCATTCAATTTATAAGTATTTAACTTGGTGTTTAGTAAAAGATAAAAGCAAATATTTATATTTGGCTTAGTATCAATATTTAGAGACTAAATCAAAACCAAATTATAAAAGCGATAAGTCTTTTGGTATAATGTAAATATGAGAAAAATTATAATATTACTAGCGGTATTTTTAGGAATTACAGCAATAAATGCTCAAGTTTTAATTAACGAATTTGAGCCGAATCCACCAGGCAGAGATCCTAGTATTCAAAATATAGAATTAGTAGGCACCCCTAATACTTCTTTTACAGGAGTATTGGTTTCTGTAGAAGCAGATAACGATGCGGCATCGGCATCTATAGGAAAGGTAGAGTATATAGAAGCTATTTCTGGTAATTTTGATGCAAATGGGGTCTTGGTAGCTTCTATTCCAAATTTAGAAAACCCATCGTATACCCTAATTTTGTTAAATACTTTTTCGGGAAGTATAGGGGATGCTCTAAATGTAACAACAATACAACCAGATGTTTTAGATGCTATAGGCTTATTGGACAATAACTCGGATGCCCCCAATTTAATAGCCGACCAATTAGGAGGTGTAAATATTATAGCGCCTAGTAGAGTAGAACCCACTTTGCTATTTAGAGATAGTGTAAGTAATGCTATTTATGTAGTAATTAATGGCGATATTTTTGATGTTAATGGAGACGATATACCTGTAACCAATTTTGATGGAGATCCTACGACGCCTTCTTTTGGTGTAGCTAATTTTAGTGCAGAAGATACGCCAGTACTCTCTATAGCTGATAATAAAATTAAAAACGCTTTAATAACTTTATACCCTAACCCAGTAAGAAGCAATAGGCGGGTAACTATAGATACTTCTTTTACGGGAGAGGTAAACATGGAGGTATTTAATGTTTTGGGAGTAAAAGTAATGGAGGCAATTAGTGTAGAGAAGGGGATTAATGTAGAAAGTTTACGTGCAGGTATGTATTTGGTAAAGTTTAAGATTAAAGAAGCTATTATCATTACAAAATTAATGGTTATTTAATACTAAAAAAATAGGAGTAAAGCCTATAATTATACATTTAGATGAAATAGTGTTATTAATAAAACGACTATAAAAAAAGATGTTTAGAGTAATTAAAATTTTAATAAGTATAATGATTGTTGGAATGCTATTGCCTTCTTGCAATCAAGATAAAATAAAGAATACAGTACCTATGGAAAATAATGGTTTAGTTATAAAAAAAAGTGATTTAGATTTTGAGACTACTTATGCTAATCTAAAAAATTTATTAGAAGCCAATCCAAATTTAAAAATTATTTTAGAATTGGATCACAGTAAAAATGCAGCCTCTAAGGGTTTAAAGTTAAGACCTACAAAAATTATTGTTTTTGGAAATCCAATGTTAGGAACTCCTCTAATGCAAAGTCAACCTACCTTAGCTATAGATTTACCACAGAAAGTATTGGTATATCAATTAGAAAATAACGAGGTACAGATAGCCTATAATAACCCAGAGTATTTAAAAGAAAGACATGGAGCAGAAGGGGTAGAAGAAGTGCTAGCTAAAATTGCTAACGCTTTAGATGCTATAACCAATAAAGCTATTGGAAAATAAAAAATAAATAAAATAAGACTTTTAAAAAGCCACTATTCGTAGTGGCTTTTTTTGTTTGTGTATAATATAGCTGTGGAAGAGGGAGGTTTTGGGTTAAAATTCTAAGATATTTTTTGATGTAGTATTAAACTTATTAAGTTTATAGCAGTCTAAGAGGGAAACCCTGCTATTATGGCTCAATTTTTTACAGAAAAAGAACTACAACATTTATACTGGAGAGCTGGTTTTGGTATTTCGGTATTGGAGTTAAAAAAAATAAAAAAGCTAAACAAAGAAAAAGTAGTTAATACACTATTTAAGAGTAATGATGTAGAGAACTTGTTAAAAACCGATGTGTCTAATATAAGCACGACAACAAAAGGTTTAACAGGCGAAGAAAGAAATGCTATTAGAAAAAAGCAGGTAGAAAAGTTAGAGGAAATTAATTTAGAGTGGGTGGCTCAAATGATAAAGACCAATGCCGTATTAAGAGAACGCATGACGTTATTTTTTACGAATCATTTTTCTACTAGAATAGTTAAAGCTAAAATTACGTTAGACTTACACCAAACTATTAGAAAAAATGCTTTAGGTAATTTTGGAGAGTTGTTACTACAGGTTTCAAAATCTCCAGCCATGATTGCTTTTTTAAATAACCAACAAAATAAGAAAAAAAGCCCTAACGAAAATTTTGCCAGAGAAGTTATGGAGCTTTTTACCTTGGGTAGAGATGGTGGATATACAGAAAAAGATATTAAAGAAGCCGCCCGTGCTTTTACGGGATGGAGTATAAATAAAGAAGAAGGCTTTAAGTTTAAAAAACAATTACACGATTATGAAACAAAAACAGTATTGGGAAGTACTGGTAATTTTGAAGGTCAGGACATTATTAAACTTCTTTTAAAAGAAAAGCAAACAGCCCTATATCTATGCCATAAAATGTACGCTTATTTTGTAAATCCTAAAGTAAATAGTGTCCATGTAAAAGAAATGGCTACCTCTTTTTATAATTCGGACTACGATATTAAAACATTATTAAAAACCATGTTTTTAAGTACTTGGTTTTACGAAGAAAAAAATATAGGGGCTAAAATTAAGTCGCCTATAGATTTATTAGTAGGATTAAGCCGCCAATTTGGGGTGGAGTACGAAGCTTCTAAGTCCTTAATTTTTCTCCAAAAACAATTAAATCAAATGTTGTTTTATCCACCCAATGTGGCGGGCTGGCCAGGGGATAAATATTGGATAGATAATTCTACTTTAATGTTGCGCTTAAAGTTACCAGCGGCAACGTTAAATAAAGGAATTATAGAAGTAGAGGAAAACGAAGTGATAATGGATAGTATGTTGGAGGGTTTGGACACTATGAGCGGAGAGGTGAGAAGCCTGGAAAAAGGAAGCCGCTATCTAATTAGGAAAACGAAGGCGACCACTAATTGGGCTGTTTTTTTAAGAGAAGTAAAAGATAAAAATAAGCAAGAGTTAATCCGCTTTTTAATTCAGCCCAAGCTATCCTCTATAGCCCAAAAGATTTTAGAAGCCTCTATGGAGGAAAGTGTGAAAAACTTCACCATTCAATTAGTGAGTTTGCCAGAATACCAATTATGTTAAAACCTTAATTATGGAAAGAAGAGATTTTTTAAAACGTTCTATTTTAGCTTCGGGTGCCACATTTATACCTTCATTTTTAAAGGCTATGGAGTTAGTGTCTTTAGAGACCCTTTCCGCACATAAAAATGTAATTATTATTCAGCTATCTGGAGGTAACGATGGGTTAAATACCATAGTGCCTATAGGTAACGATATTTATTATAAGTTGCGTCCTAAAATTGCTAAAAGCCTGCAAGACACTATTAAGATACAGGATAACCTAGCTTTTAATAACCATCTTAAAGAAATAGCCGCATTGTACGACCAAGGAGAAATGTGTGTGGTAAACAATGTGGGATACCCCAATCCTAATCGTTCGCATTTTAGAAGTACAGATATATGGCATACAGCAAGCGGTGCCAATAAATATATAAATACTGGCTGGGTAGGAAGGTATTTAGACGCCAATTGTACCAATCCATACGAAGCTATAGAAGTAAATAAAGGATTGTCTTTGGCCTTAAAAGGCGAAAAATTAAATGGAATCTCGGTAGACGATCCAAGGTTTTTATATAAAAACACACAAGAAACCTTTTTCAAAGGAATTGCTACAAACACTAATAACTCTATGTTAACCGAAGATAACCAAGGCTATCTCTATAAAACCATGTTAGAAACCTATTCTTCTGCAGCTTATATAAACGAGAAACAAAAAATTTATAAGACTCCAATAGAATACCCAAAGGGTAAGTTTGGTAAAAATTTAAAGCAAATAGCTAGTTTTATAAATTCGGGACTAGCCACTAAGGTTTATTATAGTTCTTTAGGTGGATTCGATAGCCATGTAAACCAAGTAGGGCAGCAAGATCGTTTATTGGAGACCTATTCCAAATCGGTAGGAGCCTTAGTAAAAGACTTAAAAAAACAAGGACACTTTAAAGATACATTAATTCTTACTTTTACAGAGTTTGGAAGGCGCGTAAAAGAAAATGCGAGTATGGGAACCGATCATGGTACGGCAAACAATGTAACCATTATAAGCGGAGGACTTAAAACAGCAGGAATATATAACGAGGTGCCCGATTTACAGAATTTAGACGCTAATGGGGATTTAAAACACACCGTAGATTTTAGAAGTATCTATGCTACGGTGTTGGCTAACTGGTTAGTGGTAGACGATAAAGCTATTTTGAATTCTGCGTTTAATAAGATGAATTTTGTATAAGTGGTAGATCTAATTATTTATAAACCAGGGATGTTTTTTGGACGAGGGATAGTGCTTTTGTTTTTTGGAATAGATGCAATAGGGCGTAAATTATTTTGATTTCTTGATGCCGTTGTAGCAGAAGATAAATTACCTTTTTTGGTATTTAAAGACTTTGGATTTAAAAGCCTGCCATTTATTTTTATAGGAGTATCGCTTTTACTATTATCCCGCAAAGCACTTTGCATACTATTATGGTTGGCTCCTGTTTTGTTTCTGGCTATTAATGTTTTTAAATCGGTAGCTTTTACTTCTTCTGTTTTAGTTCTGTTTTTGTTATCTTTTTTTAAAATTTGTATTAAATCGACCTCGGTATTATGGAGGTCTTTTGCGGTATTGTTAAGCTCTTTTTTTGTGACAAAACCTAAACGCTCTTGGATTACTTTTTTTAATAGACCATTTGGGGAAACACCATCTATATCTAAAGGGTATAAGGTAGGGTTCTTTTTAGAGCTTACCATATTAGAGTGGTCAAAGCCAGCATTATACTCTTGATATTGGCCTTTGTTTTTTGTCATATAATTTTCCCATCTCTTGTCTAATTGAAAAGTCTTTCTAGGATCAAACCTAGGAAGAAATACACTAACATTAAAAAGGTCTTTTTTCCCTACGATTTCAGATATAGTATCTAACATTTCTTTAACAGGATTTTTGGATTGTAGGTTTTCTTGTAATCCAAGTAAATTGTTATCGCTAGGCCCTTGTACAGGATCGGTAATAATTAAGCTAATTTTTTGTACATTTTCTAGACTTTTAGCAAGATCAAAAGCTTTTGGCTTTTTGTTTTTAGCAAATTCAAAATCTTCCGATTTTTGTACTAAAGCTAAGGCATATAATTCTGTTATAAATCCCGTAACACCAGCTGCTGCACCTCTACTATGTCCACCTACTACTAGTTCTGTGGGATTGGTAAGATTATTAAAAGTATCGAAGACTTTATTTAGTTGTGTAATTTGGGTTTCTTCGCTATAACCATTAACACGATCCATTACTAGCCCTAGGTGGTCGCTAAAGCTTTGGGACTGTTTTCCAGTATTAAGTTTTTTTTCTGAAAGTCTATTTTCTAGTGTCCCTATTCCATCTATTGCAAGAACTTCGACTCCAAGGTTTTTTAATTTTTTAAAATCAAGAACCTCTTCCGTTTTATTTTTTTTAGTATCGGTACCTCCATACCAAATAAGCTTTTTTTTCATAGATAAAATATTGGGAGACTAAACCAAATATGACATAAGGCTTTATATACATTGGCTCTTTTAATAGTTAAGTATATTAAAAGAGCCAATGTAGTTTATTATGAAACAATTAAAATTTAGAACACCCTATAAAAATGATTACAGATAATATGGTTAATGAATATTTAGAGTACAATCGAAAGCCTAATAATGATGGTTTGGGTTTTATATTGGAATAGCTTTCGACCGTAGAGGAAACTGTGGACTTGCAGTCCACAGTGGTTTATTTTTGCAGTTTAAGTTTGGTAGGAATAAGGGGAGATCTTTTTTTAAGAGATAGGGTAATGGTAGGCGGTATGCTACTTTGACTTCTTAACGTGGTTGTAGCGGGAGATAAATTATTTTTTTTGGTATCTAAAAGTTTTGGATTTAAAGTCCTGCCATTTATTTTTATAGCAGTATCATTACTATTATTTCGTAAAGCACTTTCTATTTTATTTAGAGCTCCTTTTTTGTTGTTTGATACTAATGTTTCGAATTCGTCTACTTTTGCTTTTTCAGTTTGGGTTCTATTGGTGTTTTCTTTTTTTAAAATTTGCATTAAATCGACTTCGGTCTTATGAAGATCGATTACAGTTTTATTTAGTTCTTCTGGTGTAATTAAACCGAAACGTTCTTTAATTACTTGTTTTAATAGACCATTAGGGGAAATATTGTTTTTGTCTAAAGGGAATAATTTTGTTTTGTCTTCTGGGTTTACCATATGGGAATGATAAAATCCAGAATTATATTCTTTATATTCACCTTTACTTTTTTTTATATAATGTTCCCAATTTTTATCTAATTTAAAAATCTTTTTGTCTGCAAACTTAGGAAAGAATATGCTTACATTAAAAAGATTTGGCTTGTTGGCTACAGCAGATATGGTATCTAGCATTTCTTTGATAGGGTTTTCGTGCTTTAGGTTTTTTTGTAATCCTAGTAAATTTCCCTGAAGTGGGCCTTGTACAGGATCGACAACAATTAGGTTAATTTGCTGCACATTTTCTAGGCTTTTGGCAAAATCGGAAGTCTTTGGTTTGGAAATTAAAGCTAAGGCATATAATTCTGTTATAAAACCAGTAAGACCCGCTGCGGCACCTCTACTATGCCCTCCCATTATTAGTTCTGTAGGTTGGGTGAGGTTATTAAAAGTATCGAAAACCTTATTTAATTGAACAAGATGGGTTTGTTCATTATAGCCTTTCATTTCATCTATTATGTTTTTTAAGGTGTTAGATCTTTTTTTCGATGTTTTTTTTTCAGAAAGGAATTTTTCAGAAAGGGTGTTTTCTAGAGTGGCTATTCCATCTATAGCAAGGACATCAATTCCATGATTTTTTAATTTTTCGAAATCAAGTCCTTTTTCTATTTTGTGTTTTTGGGTTTTGGTACCACCATACCAAACAAGCTTTTTATTCATACTTAAATTTTTTAATTCATGATAATTTCAAGAAAAGAGCTAATACAGTCTGTTTAAAAACAATTAAAATTTAGAATACCCTATAGAAAAAAACATGTATACTGTTGTTATGTAGTATTTTAATAAAATTTAAAAATATTTTTTCAGAGATAAGTAAGTGTTATTTACTTCTAAAAAAATCAAAGGCCTTTTTAGGATTCTTATCTTTATTTATAAATCCAAAATGTTTTTGTTGGTGTTTTCGCCATGGAAGTTTACCTACAACAGTAGTAGGTATATTAGTAAAATCGTACAGCGTCCAAGGAAGGTAGTGTAGGGAGTGTTTTTTGACGATTTCTTTAAACTCGGAGTAATAGGCAGCTTGTGCTTTTTCGGAAGCTCCTAATGGGCTCCAAATCCCTTTGCTAGAGGTTAAGCCAAACTCTTGTAAGACGATAGGCTTGGAGGTGGTAGATTGTAGTAGGGTATATTTTTTGTTAAAGTCTTTTAGTTTTTCGTAATAATGAAACGATACAAAATCCACTTGTTCTTGCAATAGTGGGGCGGTATGGATATTGGACCACCCAATTGTTATGATATGATTAGAGTCGTGTTTTTTT